>JAYTVI010000174.1:0-14336 GCA_043744095.1 Flavobacterium sp. | reverse complement strand
TTATCCACCTTGGTAAATAACCGATATTGCGGAATCTTTGACTTAAAACACTATTTTTTATAACATCAAAAATAGAATTAACCATACTTTTTTAAATCTATAATTATTATAAAATTAACTTTTTTATAACAACTATTTTACTTTTTGAGAATTATATTTATTTTTTATCAAAAAAAACATCAAAGGCATTTTGAAGTCTTTCTATATCAGAAACTTGCAAATTTGAACCTGATGGCAAACAAAGTCCATTTTTAAACAAATTTTGTGCTACATTTGAACCATAATAAGGAAATGCTGCGAAAATTGGTTGCATGTGCATTGGTTTCCATAATGGTCTACTTTCGATATTTTCTTTTTCTAGAGCTAATCTTAAATCTTCTCTTGTTTTACCATTTGTTTTTGATGAGTCTATAACAATAGCACTCAACCAATGATTTGAAAAATAATCAGAGTTAGGTTCTGTAAAAACAGTAACTCCAACAATATCTTTAAAATAATCTAAATAAAACTCGTGCATTTTTCTGCGCAAAATGATATGATTATCTAAAACCTCCATTTGCCCTCTACCAATTCCTGCGCTAATATTGCTAAGTCTATAATTATATCCTATTTCTGAATGTTGATAATGAGGTGCATTATCTCTTGATTGAGTTGCAAAAAAAACAGCTTTCTCTTTTATTTCTCTTGTTTTTGCAACCAATGCTCCTCCGCCAGATGTTGTTATAATTTTATTTCCATTAAATGATAAAACACCAATATCTCCAAATGTCCCACATTTTTGACCTTTAAAAGTGCTTCCTAATGCTTCTGCACTATCTTCTAGAATAGGAATTTGAAAAGTATCTGCAATTTTTCTTATATCTTCTACTTTATAGGGCATTCCGTATAAATGAACTGCTATTATTACTTTGGGCTTTTTTCCTTTTGAAATTCTATCAATAATTGCCTTTTCTAAAGCAATTGGACAAATATTCCAAGTCTCAGATTCACTATCAATAAAAATTGGTTCTGCACCTTGATATAATATTGGATTTGCCGATGCTGAAAAAGTAAAACTTTGGCAAATAACCTCATCACCAGCTTTAACTCCTAATAAAATTAAACCTAAATGTATGGCAGCTGTTCCTGAACTTAATGCTGCAACATAAGATTGATTCCCTAAGTATGCCTCAATATCTTGTTCAAATCCGGTAACATTTGGTCCTAATGGAGCAACCCAATTGGTATCAAATGCATCTTGAACATATTTTTGCTCACTTCCTCCCATGTGAGGTGAAGAAAGCCATATTTTAGAATTATTCATTTAAATTTTATATTTAATAGGATTGCAAATATATAATAACAATAACTAATCTTGAATCTTGAGGTTTTTTATTTAAAGATAGTTTTTATTATTATTTTTAAATCTAAGATAAAATTTCTAGTGTAATAATACTCTAAGTTCATTTTTATCTTATCCGGAAAAATTACAGTATCATTATATAATAAAGCATTTTCTTGATTTTCTAGAATTTCTTCTTCATCATAATATTTGATTGAGGCAAAACTTGTTATTCCTGGTTTTAATTCTAAAATTTTTCTGTTTTCTCCTTCTAACACATCATAATAACCTTGAATATCTGGTCTTGGACCAACTATACTCATATCACCTTTAAAAACATTTATAAGTTGAGGAAGTTCGTCTATCTTATATTTTCTAAAAAATAATCCTATTTTAGAAATTTTACCAGTTTTAGGGTGAATAGTTTTTAATTTAAAAATTGTAAAAAATTTACCATACTGACCTATTCTTTTTTGGAAAAAAATTCCATTCGATTTTGTATCAATCGAGGCAATTATATAACTTAATACTAGTAACCAGCTTAAAAGTAAAATTGCTTTTATTGAAAAAAATATATCAAAAATTCGTTTTAGTATCAATTTACTTTAAAATAAATTTCAAAAAGAATATTATCTTTTTTTCAATAATTCACTTTCTTTCATCATAATTGGTAAAGAGTCAACATCTCTTAAAAAAATCAAATCTTTTTCGAATTCATACATTTTATAATTGTCATCAAAAGTTGAATCTTCACTCAATAATCGAATTGTATCTGATGGGAAATTTGCTCCACCTGCTGCAAAACATTGTGTAAATGCTACGTGTCTAACATTTATTTCTGTGATATAAGGTTTGCCGTTTTCATCTTCCTTAAAATCTACTGTAAAAAAACCGTGTTGTTTGGCACCAGTATATTCAAACAAATGATCCATAGCGCGTTTTGCTTCTTTTACCAATTCAGGTTCATTTAATAATCTTCCAAAAGATGTATTACCAGTAATTCCAGAAGGAGCAACTTTTGCCATAATATAATTAACTCTTTCTGCACTTGCAGTTCTCATTAATTTACCGTTATAATAAAGCATTTTACATGCTAGATTTCTTCCTGGCAAAAACTTACTTGCAATAAATTGATCGACATTAGGGTTTATTTGTATCCAATTTTTTAATGAATCTTCGTCTTCAACTTTTAGAGAACCCAAACCACTTGTTCCGCTTGTGCTTCTCACCCAAAAATTTCCTTTTAAAACTTCAAAAACTTCATTTAGATTTTTTGTGTCTCTTGAAAAAGTTACAGATGGTGGTACTATTTCTAAATCTTTAAGAATTTCTGTCATTTTTGACTTATCTACTAACAATTCTGCCATAGAAAAATCAGGAATAAGCGCTTTACAAGGTAGTTTTCCTGTTTCTTTTCTTTTACTCCATTCGATTACCTCTAATTCTGGTAGAATCACAGCATAATCAATATTATTTTCATTAATTAGTTTTTCTATTGCTTCCCAATAATCTGGACTTGTTGCAGCTGGAATAATAAATGTTTTATTGAATAACTCATTTTGATATAAGCCAATTGCAAGTGGGTTTATATCGGTTCCTATAAGTTCGAATCTTTTATAAAAGGAATATTTTTTTAATGCAATTGCAAAACTTCTTGGTGTTGGCCCCCCAACTCCTGTGATTAATATTTTCATTAAAGTGAATTTATTTATTTTCTAAAATCGATAAATTAGATTGATCTAAAGAATGGTTTTATTATTAATATTTAAAATATTTTTTTAATTGTAAAAATCTGTTTTCTATAAGGTAAAAAGATAATGTTGACATTATTATAGTTATCAATAACATTAGCCCAAAATCAAATAAAATATTTATAGTCTTAAAATAATGCGTTAAAAAAAGCATTGCTAATATATGCCAAACATATATACCATAACTAATTTTACCTAAAAACTGCATTGCTTTTGAAGTTAAAAATCGATTAAATAGAATAGTTTGTTTTGATAATATACAAAATCCAATTAACCCAAAATACAATAATCCATATGCATTGTGTTTATATAAATTAAGATTAAAATAATTAAATGTTCCTGTATATGCAACTAAAATTAATCCTATAAAAATTAATGCAAGAAAAATATTATTATTTATTTTTTCTAAAATACCTTTGTATTCTAAAATTGCTAATATACAACCTAATGCTAATTGATCGAGTCTTGTAAAAGTAAAAGTATCTATTTCATAATTATTATTCAACATTACAAATCGCAAAACAAACGAAAACACAATTAACAAAACAGAAATTATTAATAGTCTATTTTTATTGATTGTATTTGCCAAAAAAACTAGTGTTGGCCATATTAAATAAAAATGTTCTTCGACAGCTAAAGACCAATAATGTCCTGGACCTTGAAATTCCCAATTAAATGTTCTAGCAAAATTTTGCAAATAAAAATAATGATACCATTGTTTGTCAAAACTTCCATATGTTGGATAAATATTTAATAAATATGGTAAATAGTTATAGCATAATAATGCAAAATAGTATAAAGGAAAAATTCTTAATGTTCGTCTACCATAAAAACTTAAAAAATAGTTTTTACCATTTACAGTGTTTAATAATATTCTAGTTATAACAAAACCAGATAATACAAAAAACAATGATACTCCGGAATTTCCTAATTGTGCAATTTTTACAATTTGAGGTAAATTAGGGAGCCTTTCAATACTGAAGAAGTGAGCTATAACAACTCCTATTGCAGCAATTGCTCTTAATCCATCTAGGTTTTTAAAATATTTTATTTTCATGTTTTTTGTAAATAATTTTATTTAAAATATTTTCTTAATTACTCCCATTAAATGGATTCATAGGTCTATCAATAGTCTGATTGACTCCGTCAGTTTTTAAAACTTTTATTATTGTCATCCAAAAAATCTTTAAATCTAACCAAAATGAAACATGGTCTACATAATAAACATCATATTCGAATTTTTTAGCCCACGCAATTGTATTTCTACCATTTATTTGAGCCCAACCTGTTATTCCTGGTCGAACATCGTGACGACGAAGTTGCTCAATAGAATATAGTGGAATATATTTAAATAATAAAGGTCTTGGTCCGATTATGCTCATATCCCCTTTTATAACATTTATCAATTGAGGTAATTCGTCTATTGATAATTTTCTGATGATATTTCCAGCTTTTGTAATTCGTTTATTGTCTGGCAATAATTTTCCGTTTTCATCTTTTTCATCAGTCATAGTTTTGAATTTTATGATGCTAAATGGAACTTGATTTTTTCCTGGACGTTCTTGATAAAAGAATACTTTTGATTTGTTTTGTTTCCACAAAATAATATAAACTATCAAAAGAATAGGCAATGCTAGTATTAAAACTAAAAGGGAAATAATAATATCTAGAAATCTTTTAAAAAAGGAATGATACATTTACTATTTTAAGTGAGGTTCTAATAAAAATTTTAATCCTTTTTTCTCTGGTAATTGCCATAATAATTTGCACCAATCATGGTTTCCTTCAATAAAGCCTGGTCCTTTTTCTGTAATTACAATATCCCAACCTATTGATTTGTTTTGGGGATGTAATAAAGCTGCTTCTTTTACCATTTCTAATGTTTCTTTCCAAAACGGAATTTCAAAACCCAGTATATCTATTCTAGTAATAGGATGGTTTTGTTGGTCTATTTTTGTAATATCACTATAAACTGCTGCACCATTAATAATACCAGTTAATTCATCTATTGGAGCTGCTATGTTTCCTGCAGCCATATTATCTACTGATGAATTTACAGAAATTCTTTGTCTAGATCCTAATAGAATTACTTTATTGTTTTTATCAATTTGGGTAAAAATCCTAACTGTGTTTACTGCTGAAGGCGATAACTGGTTTAATTTTGGATGTTGAATAATAAATTCTTCTACTAAATCAAATTTATTTTTTTCCATAAAAGTTATCAAAGAACTAAAATCAAAATCTTTTGTATTTAAGATTTCAACAGCTACTCCACATTTACCATCTGCAACTTTTAATACTATTTTTCCAGACGGATTGCTTAATAATTTCTCCCCAATTTTAGGATTTTCTTTCAAAGCATTGAGATCTGCAACTTGGTGTACAAAAAAGTCATGATATACTTTATAAAATTTAGTCTTATCATCAAGAATATCTCTTTCTGAAATAGGATTCATTTTTAATTGGTATTCATACATATATCCTGTGCCTGCCCAAGTAGTTCTTTCGGCTTTATTTTTTTCAAAAAAACGAAATTGAAAATATTCTAAAATTGAAATATTGTAAATAAATACAGATGCAAAACAATCTAAAATGATGCTTATTTTATTTTTATTACAATTTTTTGAAGCATAATTCAAAAACAACCAGAATTTTTTCCAGTCCAATTTTTTTATATAATATCCGAAGTAAATAAATCTTTTTATCATTTTTATTTTTTTGAAATTAAAACAGCTAAATCATCTGCTGACATAAATTCAATTTCTGGCCATTTTGATACAATTTCTTGCAATAAAACTTTTAAAGTTTGCAATCCCTTTTTTCGATTATTTTCATCAATATGTCCACAAAAATTAACTCGATGTGAACTAATTATTGCTGGTCTATTCCATCTAAAGGCTGCTTCTATTTGTTTCATAGTATACGCAACCCAATCTAATTCTCTATCCTCTGTAGGCTCAAAAACTACATTTCTAACTATTATTGTCAGACCTTCATTTGTTTTTTTTCCAGTAAAATTATATTCTTTCTTATACTTTCCAAATCCTTGATGCTCATTTCTAATAAGCCCAAGATCTATAAATTTTATTCCGTTTGAAACCAGTGTTTTGTACAGCGAATGATTTATATTGAAAACTGGTGGCGTAAAATAATTGCTTTTATAACCAAATACTTTATAAAACAATTGCAATCCTTCTTCAATTATAGGTTTAAATGATTCGTTTTCTTTTGAATCCCAAAAATCAAAAGCAGCTGTACTTGAAATTGTTGGATAATCCAAGTCAGATATACTTGTATACGATCTGTTTTTTAAAGCTGTAATTAATTCTGAATCTTGTTTTTTTAATTTATCGTTAAAAAGAATTAAGTTTAGATGCTCTCTACCATGAAATTGTGGTTTTAATAAACCTTTTGAAATCCCTTCTTGCCATAAACTCCATGTTCCTGCATAAGCTTCTGGTTGTAATTTTGTTAGCTTTTCGTATGTTTCTGGTAAAGTTTCGTATTCATATTTTTGAAATCCTTGCTCTTCTATTTTTTCAAAATTGATATTACACGGAAGTGCATAAGGTGTAAAAACAGCGTGTTTGCCATTTTTATCTTTTACAGAAGTAAGCACATCATAAAGTTGTTCTAAATCTTGTTTTGTTTCTAAAGTATCCAATAAATCAAAACGAGAGTAAATTTTCATTCCTGCTTCGTCTAATTTTTTTCTAGCTTCTTTTGAATCTAATCTCACATTGCCATAATCATCGACAGAAAATACTATTATTTTTCTATTGGTTTTCCAACCAATGATGTTTTTGGCATTTAGTATAAGATTTTCTTTTAAAGATTGTATCATAAAGACTTCTAATTTTTAGACATTTGCTCAATAAAATCTAATGCTTTCTTATATACAACAGCAGAATCTCCTTCTTTTGCAGTGAGATCAAGTGCATTTTGTTTCATAGTAGCAAGTAATTCCTTGTCGTTATAACATTTAATAATGTTTTCTGCCAATTGGTTTGCATCTCCAGGAGTATTATGAAAACCAATTTTATTATCTAAAATAATTGTTTTCATTTCGCTTTCTAGTGAATTCATAATTGGCAACCCACAAGCTAATAAATCAAACAATTTGTAGGTCACAGACTGAGTTGCTCCTTTTATATGTTGGGTTAAACCAATATCTGCTTTGTAGTATTCTTGCATTAATTGCTCTTTTGGCAATCGACCTAGATATTCTACATTTGAATGATTTTGTGTATATTCTTCAATACTATTTCGTTGTGGACCTTCGCCTGCAATTGTAAATTTTATTTTGTTTGGATATTTTTCATCCAAAATAGCAGCGGCTTTTAGAATTGTCGTTATGTCATATGAAAATCCTAAACTTCCTGCATAAATAATATGAAGTTCTTGATTATTTTTAGAAATAGTGTTGGATGCTTTTTCTAATTGGTTCTTCATTTCTTGAAATTGTATTGCTGGATAAAAACATGCTTCATTATTTATCGTAGGATTGTATGTTTTTGACCAATCTAGATATTGACGAGAAATAGAAGAAATAGCTTTTGCATTTTTAAAAATATAGGCAGTTCGTTTTCGTAAAGGAGTTATCAAAATTTTTGCAATTACCTTTTTTAAACCTCCAAAATGATTTATAAAACCATCTGGCCAAGGATCTATAATATCAATGATAACAGGAATTTTTTTGGTTTTTGCCCATTTTATGATTTCAAATGCTGTAGAAATTGGTGGAAAAGCAATCACAATTATACTAGGTAATTCTGTTTCTTTTTTGAATTGAGAAACCATTGATTTACTCAATTCATAATGTGATTTCATTCTGCCAACAGAAATATTCTTATTGTATGCTTTTGCAGGAACAAATTTTATTTTTAATTTTTCGTTAATATCTTCTACCTTATGCTCTTCATAACGTTGTTGTTTTACATTATGCCTGAAAGTAGATGACCAAAATACCACATCATGTCCTCTAGTATTGGCTTCAAGAACCATACTATTATAACGTGTGTTTTTGTTATCATCCAAAGGAGTATTTTCAAAAATAGAAACAAACCAAATTTTCATTATAATTGTAAAATTAGTTTTTATCTCGTTCTATCCAAGCTTGATAGATTTCTTCAAAAGTAGTTTGCAATGATTTTGTAATATCCCAATTTGGGTAATGTTCTTTCATTTTTCTTAAATCGCTATAATAACAAATATGATCTCCAATTCTGTTGGTTTCATCATATTTATATTTCATTGGTTTTCCGCTTATTTTTGAAATAATGTCAAAAGCTTCAAGAACCGAGCAAGTGTTGTCTTTTCCTCCGCCAAGGTTATAAACCTCTGCTATTCGAGGTGCATTTATAAACTCTTCAATAAATCTAGCTACATCATAAGAGTGAATATTATCTCTTACTTGTTTTCCTTTATATCCAAAAACGGTATATTCTTTTTCTTCTAAATTACATTTTACTAAGTAGCTCAAAAAACCGTGCAACTCAACACCAGAATGGCTTGGACCTGTCAAACAACCACCGCGAAGTACACAACTTGGCATATTAAAATAACGTCCGTACTCTTGAACAGAAATATCTGCAGAGACTTTTGATGACCCAAATAGTGAATGCTTGCATTGATCTATTCTAAAACTTTCTGGGATTCCGTTTTCATAATTTGAATCGGCATAATCCCAACGAGTTTCTAATTCGTTCATTGCTATTTCGTTTGGCGCATCACCATATACTTTGTTTGTTGACATATGAACAAAAGGAATATCTGTTCTGTATCTACGAGTAGCTTCCAACATATTAAAAGTTCCAACTGCATTTGTATCAAAATCTTCAAAAGGAATAGCTGCTGCACGATCGTGACTTGGTTGTGCAGCTGTATGCACTATGGCGTCAGGTTTTACATTTTGAATTAAATCTAATACGTCTTGTCTGTTTCTAATATCTACTTCGTGATGTACAAAATTTGGTATCGTTGATGATAGTCGGTTTTGATTCCATCTTGTATCACCACTTGGACCAAAAAATATAGCTCTTTGATTATTATCAACTCCGTGGATTTCCCAACCTAATTGAGCAAAATGTATACAAACTTCAGACCCTATTAAACCTGAGGAACCTGTTACCAATAATTTTTTCATTTTAATCTAAATTTATTTCAGTAAATTATATTTTTTTAATCAGTCAATATTTTATTCAATGTTTTTGCAGCTCTTTTCACTCTTACATCATAACTTTCATAAAGTGGTAATGGCATTTTATCAAATTTATGATTGATTAAAATTTCGCTTAAAGTTAAGTAATCTAGTGGTGCAAAATAAATACCTTTTTCTTTTAATTGCTCAATATTTACGGGAAGTTCTGAGCAAACTACTGGTTTTTGTAATGCAATTGCATCTTCTATAACAGTACTCCAACCTTCAAACAAACTTGGTTGAAGTATTGCTGTAGCATATTTCATTATAGAAAATTGATCGTCTCTAGGAATCACTCCCAAAAATCTAATTTGATCTTCTAGAGTATTATTTTCTAATATAGTAACAAGTTCTTTTACATATTCAGATGAAGAATCATCTGGCAATTTTCCAGTTAATACTACATTTATCTTTATTCCTCTTTTTTTCAAATGCGCAACTGCTTCAAATACGACTTTATGATTTTTATGTTTATGAAACTGATTGCAGACCATAAAGTATTTTTCTGGCAATTGATGTTTTTCCTTTATTTGTTCCCAAGAATCTGTTGGGAAATTATCGATTATAGAGACAAATGGATAGATATGAAATTTTATTGTTCTTGGAATTTCAAAAAATTGCTCAAAATCTGTTTTTACAGCATTACTTGAAACTACCAAATGTCTTGCATTTTTTAATATAAACTGTACTCTCAAATATCTTTCAAATCTTTTGGCTTTTGAAAAAAATTGTGGGTAATACATATGTTGTAAATCGGCATACCAGGAAATTAATTTACAATTTGAATAACTTTCTACAGGAAAATCGTGTAATGGATAAATGGAGTTGAGTTGGTATTTTGTAATAATTTCTTCAACAAATGTATTTTTTCTTACGATTAATGATTTGAAGAAATTTTTGTAAACAGATGGATATATCCATTCGATTTTTTCTATGTAAGGATAGTTTATTTCATCTAAAAAATGCTGTAAGTTAGGATTATAAAATAAATAAATCATCGGTTTATCTTTATCTTCTAGGAAGTTTAAAACCTTAATTGCATTTAATACATAAATTACTCCACCCAACCATTTTGGACTGAAATTAAATATTATTCCTACTTTTTTTCTGTTTATTGCCATTCTTTTTTTCTAATTAATATTGATTTGACTTAATTAGAAATGATAAATTTTTCGAATTCGTTGCAAATATACTTCAATTCAAACTTTTGAATATATTTTTTTGAATTTTTACCCATTCTTTGAATTTCATCCGAATTATCAATTAAAAATTGTAATTTCTGAATAAATAATTCTTTATTGTTTAAAGGAATTAAAAAACCATTTTCATTTTCTGTAATCAAATCACTTGGACCAGCTACACAATCAAAGGCAACAATTGGTAATTCTGCTGCCATTGCTTCTCCAATAACATTTGGAAAACCTTCTGATATAGATGTAAAAGCAAAAATTTTACTTGATAAATAATACTTTTCAACATCTTCTTGTTTTCCTGTAAAAACTACTCTTTCAGCAACATTCAATTGCTTTGCTAATGATTGCCATTTTTGCTGGTTTTCTTGTTTTAGATGGTCATATCCTACTAAAACTAGTTTCCAATTTGGCGCATTTAGTTTAGAAAAAATCTCTATTAAAACATTTTGTTGTTTTAATTCTATTAAACGACCAACCATCAAAATTGTATTTTCTCTTACTAAATTTCTATCATATATGGGACGAATAGGATTTCCTATAATTTTGAAATTGGTATGATGATACATTATTTTGAAAATCTCTAATGCTTTCTCGGTTTGTACAATTACGCCTTTTGCTTTAGGATATAAAAAATTTCGTAAAGTGTCATGCAATTTTCCTATGCTTTTATTTGGCTGTGCTCTATCTGAAACAAATACTGGAATTTTCGTTCCAAGTGTTGAAAGTAATACCATATTGTTCCACAATTCTCCAAAGGATAATACCGAAACTGGATTAATTTCTTTAATTTTTTTTCTTAAAAAAAAAACAGTTTTAATAGTTGAGAGAAATCGTTTGCTATTATCAAAAGTAAAATCTGGTTTATGGATTATTATATCGTCTGATATTTTGTAAAAAACTTCGCGTTTAATACCATATAATATCAAATGAACTTCGTATGTTTTATTGGTTGCAAAATAATTCACCAATTCACTCATAACTCTTTCCATTCCACCAGCTTGAAGTGAATGAATTACAAAACATACTTTTATACTACTCATTATTTAAATAAAATATAAAAATCTTTTACTCTAAATTTTTTGCCCAATGAATATATTTTTTCACTCCCGTTTCTAATGACATTTTTGGTTGATAACCTAAAGCTTTTATTTTTGAAATATCTGCTCTCCAATTAAGAGGATCTCCGGGTTTTACTTGATTATTAAAAGTAATTGTAGCTTCTGAATTTAAATAATTTTTATATAAATCTGCAATATATTTTATAGTATATTCTTCTCCATTGGCCAGATTAATTTGGTTTCCTGAAAATTCACCATTTTTGATTACACAATCTATTGCATTAATAACATCATCAACATGAATAAAATCTCTGGTTTCATTTCCAGTACCATATAATTCTATATTTTCTCCAGAACTAAATTTTTTGAATAAATCCCATAAAAGTTGTTTTCGTAAACCGTTGCCAAATGCCGAAAAAATTCGTAATGAACAAGTTTCAATTGCATAATAATCATAAAACTCTTGGCAAATTTGTTCGGACTGCATTTTATGAATTCCGTATGGTGATAATGGTTTTAATTTAAAATCTTCGGTTATCGGTAGTTTCTCTGGATTACCATAAACCGCCGCACTTGATAAATTAATAAACTTACATTTTGGTTGAGTTGTTCTTATTGCATCCAGAATTTTAAAAACATTGAGTGTATTTAAATTAAAATCTTTTAATGGAAATTGTATTGATAAAGGCACACTTGCAGCTCCTGAACAATTTATACAAACATCAAATTGATAGTTCTCAAAAATAAAATGATAATCAGAATTTGTAGCATCAATCTGAATATAATCGCTATTGTCATAATCTGTAACCACATCACAACCCAAAACTGAATAATTTTGATTTTTGAAATAAGTTACAGCATGTGAACCTATAAACCCTTTTGAACCTATAATTAATACTCTCATATTTAGATTATTTATTACAATAATTTATATTTTCAACATCTCTCCAAATTTATAGTCCCATTCTATAGGTCTCATCTGGTCAAATCCTCCGCCATGACATTGTGTGATTTCACCAAAATAAAGTGCACCATCTACATCATAAAAATCGACTCTTACATAAGCAAATAACTTTGAAACTTCTAAAGATATAGCCAGCATTCGCTCTAAACTTTCAGGTGGATTTATTTCGTCTCCTCTTAATTTTGATGTGTCTTTATATTTATTTGCCCAAGAAAAAGGTAATGGTTTCCAATTGGCATCATAAATATTTCTCTTGTTAACTCCTTCTCTATCAACAGCTACATAAATAAATTGAATTTCACCATTGATACAATGTATCTTATAATCATTAGGTATTTTACCCTTTTTGTCTAATAATAATTTTTCAACAATAATTCTAGGTTTAATATCTTTATATTGATATTCTCTATCTATCCAATAATAATTTTTTGATAGCCACCATTTGCAATCTATTTGAACTTTTTTCCAATCTATATCCTTTTTATCTCTTACAATTAAAAAACTTCCCGAATCGTGATTTGCCTTTAAAATAAATGGTTGGTTTGGTAAATTTTCAGGAATAATATCCTTATAATTTTTTGTATGGTATAATAAAGGTATTAATAAGTCTTTTCCTAAATTATCTTTAACATATTCCCTAACACCATATTTATCAGCAAAAACAGTATAAATTTCTCTTCTGTCGTGAATTTTTAACCACTGCAATTTTTCGTTTAATGATTTTGGGTTTTCTAAATTTAATGGATAACCTTGCATGTTGAGAAATTTTTTTTTCAAATAGGTAACTTCCCCAAATCGATAATATCTTAAAAATCGATGTGCTTCATATATTAAATTTGTAAAAAAATATCCTAATGTTCCTTTGTACTTATTATCTAATAAACCCATTTTTTTTATTGCTTTTTTTTTTAAAGATGTATAATCTCTTTAAATCCGTATTCTTTTGCCCAAGTTTGCGATTTGTTTTTTGAAATTACAAATGCTTCATCTGTCCATTTTAATAATGGCAAATCTGTAATACTATCGCTATAGGAAACAGATGTTGTGAAATTGATTTGCTTTTCTTTTAAATATTTTTCTAACAAAACTATTTTCTGTCCGTGCAAACAATCTTTTCCTAAAAATTGTCCTGTTAAAATTGAATTGTTTTTTTCTAATTCTGTTCCGAAATAGGCTTGTATATTATGTTTTTCAGAAAAAATTTTAAGATAAGGTGTATATCCTCCTGAAATAATTAGGACAAAATCATTGTTTTTAATATGTTCTTTCATCTTATCATATAATGGCATAATGCGATTTGGCATAATGAAATCGTTATAAAAATCAATAGCATATTGATTCACTTTTTTCTCAGATATCCCTCTGATTTGAAATAATTTCAACCGCTTTGAAGGATTTAATTCTGGTAAAAATTTGTTTACAATTGCTAAAACTCTTGTTCTAGTAAATATACTATTTAATGTTTTTATCCATCTAAAGTTGTAGTAATTTTCTTTTTCAATGATAAAATCGACAAACTTATCTGCTGTTTGAAAATTTACAAGTGTTTCACAAAAATCAAAAACTACTAACCTCATATAATTTATGAAATTGTATGTATTACTTCTAGAACACGATCCATTTGGTCTTTTGTACCTATTGTAATTCGTAAAGTGTTCATTAATAATTTACTATGCATTAAGTTTCTAACAAAAATATTATTATCACTTAATTTATTATAAACTTTCATTTTGATATCAAAATCTCTAAATTCAACCAATAAAAAATTACCTTCGCTAGGAAAAATTTCTTTGACAATTAATGAAGTGAGCAATTTTTCGTTAAAATATTTTCGTGCTTCTAAGACATCT
>JAYTVI010000173.1:0-4014 GCA_043744095.1 Flavobacterium sp. | reverse complement strand
CCCAAAATTTGCCGTAAAACTGAATAAATTCATCTTTAATTTTTTTATAAAGATAAGTAATTTTTATCAATTATGGGTAATTACGGACAATCAAATTTAAAATAAATTAAATAACTAATACATTACAGGTTGATAATTTATTTTTGGTTTGTAAATTATTTTGTATATTTGAAATAACAAAATCTAAAAATACAATACTATCAATCTAAGCAGATATGAGAAAAATTATACTATCCCTATTTTTTGTTTTTATAAATCAAAATATCGTAACAGCTCAAGAACCCATAAATGTTGTTATTACTGGAGATTGTTTTGATGCTAGTGGCGTTTATGAATTCAACGGATTAGTCAATGGGAAAAACAACTATGTTCATACTTTTGTAATTGATGGTGTTAATTTTGTAGCTGGCGTAGGGTTTGATGGCACAAAGTGGGTTTTATATGCAAATGGAGATTTAACAGATACTGGTTACGAAAATATTGCGGTACCAATAGGAATGTTGCCACCATTTATTGGTTGGTATGGTACAGGTTGTATTGATGGAACAATGACTATTTCTCAATCTTTGTCTACAAACAATACTATAATTGCAACAAACATTTCTGTATATCCAAACCCATCAACTCATTTTGTTATTATAGAAAACCCAAAAAGCAATTCAAATTTATTTGATTATAACGTTATAGATATTACTGGTAGAATTGTATTTTCTGGAAACGCAAAGTATAATGAAAAAATAAATACCGAAAGTGTCACAAAAGGAAATTATATTCTTGAAATAAAAGACACTGAAGGTCAAATCTTTAATAAAAAACTTATAATAAATTAGAAATTATGAGATCACAAATTTTTATCAATTTACCCGTTAAAGATTTAGAAAAATCATATGACTTTTATTCTAAAATAGGATTTACAAACAATCCTCAATTTTCTGACGAAAGTGGGAAATGTATGGTTTTTAGCGAAGAAATTTTTGTGATGTTAATGCCACACACACGTTTTGAAACCTTTATTACAAAACCAATAACCGATGTTTCAAAATCTACATCTTTACTACTCTCATTATCGTTAGAAAATGTAGAGAAAGTTAACGAAATTTCAGAAAATGCTCTTTTAGCTGGAGGAAAAGAACCTGTTGAAGCAAAAGATTATGGCTTTATGCAACAACGTACTATTGAAGATTTAGATGGACATACATGGGAATTCTTTTATATGGATATGAGTAAGTTTCCTTAGGAATAATAGCGTTCCTCAATTCGTTTAATATCTTTTATAGAATTTTTTGCCCAAAGAAGTCTTTTTTCAAGAATTTCTTTTTCGGTCAATTGCCATTTGATGTCTGATTTGTGCAATCTACTCATTATATTCTGAATAATTATGGCTGCCGAAACCGAGATATTCAAACTTTCGGTAAACCCAACCATTGGTATTTTTAAAAATCCATCGGCTTGTTGTAATATCTCTTCCGACAATCCGTCGCGTTCTGTCCCAAAAAATAAAGCACTAGGTTTCGAAATATCAAAATCATCCAACATACAATCATTTTCGTGAGGTGTGGTAGCAATAATTTGATACCCTTTGTTTTTCAAATCATAAATGCAAGTAGAAATACTGTCAAACCTGTTGACATCTACCCATTTCTGAGCACCCATTGCAATTTCTTTATCGATAGACTTAGTATAACGTTCTTCTATAACATTTAATTGCTGAATACCAAACACCTCGCAACTTCGCATAACAGCACTGGTATTGTGCAACTGAAATACATCTTCAATGGCAATAGTAAAATGATTGGTACGCTTTTCTAAAACCTTCAAAAAACGCTCTTTTCTATTATCTGTAAGTATATTTTCTAAAAAATTTAGGTATTCTAAATCAACCATTTTTTCTAATTATTATTTGGTAAAAATACTAAAAAACGATAACTTTATAATCTAGAAAAAACAATGATGAAAAAGAAAATAGTAGTACTTACAGGCGCAGGAATATCTGCAGAAAGTGGCATCAAAACTTTTAGAGATAGTGATGGTTTGTGGGAAGGACATAATGTTTTAGATGTTGCTACTCCTGAAGGTTGGCATAAAAACCCTGAATTAGTTCTCGATTTTTACAACCAGCGTCGCAAACAATTGCATGGTGTTTTGCCAAATGAAGGCCATCTTATTTTGGCTGAACTCGAAACCAATTTTGATGTAGATATTATCACTCAAAATGTAGATAACTTACACGAAAAAGCAGGAAGTTCTAATGTTTTGCATCTTCACGGCGAATTATTAAAAGTGCGTAGCACCAAAGACAGAAACTATATTTTAGATTGGGAAAAAGATTTGATTTTAGGAGATTTAGATACAAACGGAAATCAAATGAGACCACATATTGTTTGGTTTGGAGAAGATGTTCCTGCTTTGGAAAAAGCTATTCATTTGGTAGAAAAAGCCGACTTTTTAATCATAATCGGAACCTCATTGCAAGTATATCCTGCAGCAAGCTTGATGAATTATGCCAATCAAGATATTCCTGTGTATTATATCGATCCCAATCCAGCATCGATACAAAATGTAAAAAATAAAGTCGAAATAATTGCATTAAAAGCAAGTGAAGGATTGCCAGTTTTGAGAAAAAAATTAATGTCCAGCTCGACCTAAAATCGGTTTTAATTTTTTGTGTAATGAAGATTCAATAATTTCTATTAATTCTTTTTGAAGTTCATAATCATATAGATCAAATTTTGCTTCTTCAAATTGATGATAATTTAATTGTAATTGAATATTATTAAATTTTTCAAAGTTTTTCCAATACTCATAATGAATTGCATAAGTGCTTGGGGAATTTAATTTACAATGGTATTTTATCCTGTTTTTAAAATCTGTTGTTGATTTTCCAACATATAAAATTGTTGAAAATTCTGAATTAATTTGTGGAAATTTTATTTTTAGTTTTTTAGTTTCGGAACTTGTTTTTAATTTTTCAAAATCTACTAAAAATTTATCATTTGTATCTTTTTTCCAATTGCTAATTATTTCAATATAGTAAATAACGTGTTTTATTTTATCAATTTTTTCAAAACATTTTTCATCAAAAAGTATCTTTTTAAATTCAAAATTTTCATCTATTAATGAATTAATTTTTTCAAATTTTAAATCAATATCATTTTTCAAGTCAGAAATACAATCTTTAATATCCATTTTTTTTATTTCAAAATTAATAATTTTATTGAAATTTATTGATCCTTTGATTAATTATATTTTTAAAAAACTCATAACTCGTAACTAGCAACTCACAACTTATAACTAAATTTGCACTTCAAAAACTACAAAAATGCAACTAACCGAATTAAATGCTGTTTCTCCTATTGACGGAAGATATCGAAATAAAACGCAATCATTATCCGCCTATTTTTCTGAAGAAGCATTAATAAAATATAGAGTTTTAGTTGAAATTGAATATTTTATTGCACTTTGCGAAATTCCGTTACCTCAACTCAAAAGTGTAAATCCAATTGAGTTTGAAAGTTTAAGAAACATTTATAAAAATTTCTCTACTACTGATGCTCAAGTTATTAAAGACATCGAAAAAACAACCAATCACGATGTAAAAGCGGTTGAATATTTCATAAAATCTGGTTTTGATCAATTAGGTTTGACTGACTATAAAGAGTTTATTCATTTTGGACTAACCTCACAAGACATTAATAATACTGCCATTCCGCTTTCTACAAAAGAAGCATTTCAAGATGTTTACCTAAAATTATTGATTGAGTTGATTGCCAAACTCAAAGAGATGAGTGTTGAATGGGCAAACATTCCAATGCTAGCAAGAACTCACGGACAACCTGCTTCTCCTACTCGGTTGGGCAAAGAAATTGGTGTTTTTGTGGAAAGATTAGAAGAACAAATGCGATTGTTGTTCAATATTCCGTTTGCTGCCAAATTTGGTGGAGCAACTGGAAATTATAATGCACATCATGTAGCATATCCGCAAATTGATTGGCGAAAATTTGGGAATGATTTTGT
>JAYTVI010000172.1:0-14398 GCA_043744095.1 Flavobacterium sp. | reverse complement strand
ATGAATGGTAATAATTGTTGGTATATTTTGCAAAGAATTGTAATTATAAGAATTTTGAACCATAAAAGGAATCAATCCCGTATGATGATCGTGACAATGTAAAATATCTGGTTTTTGATTGGTTTCTATCAACCAATTCAAAAAAGCAATTTGAAAAGACAGAAATCGCTCTGTATCATCTTCATAAGAATATACATTTGGTCGGTCAAACAAATCTGGTATTGTAATTAGATACAATTCAAAACCAAGTTTATTAGTTTTTTCTTTTAAAATTGAATATTGAAAGATAAACTCACCAAGTCTTAATTGTCCTTGATGAACAGTTTCAAACTCATTTTCTTTGGCAAATTTGTTATCATATCCTGGCACAACAACTTTTGAAGTATATCCTAAGGTATTTAAATATTTTGGTAATGCTCCAACTACATCAGCTAGACCACCAACTTTTGCAACAGGATAACACTCTGCACTAATATGAAATATATTCATTTTGAAAAAAGCATTAATTTTTTTTTAGATATTTTAACCTTACCAATTTACAAAAAAAATATGAATTTGATAATCAAACAATAATTATTTTATAAATTAGTAAAAATTATTAAATCATAATTATGAAAACTCTTGAACAATGGATTGAGGAATATGCAGTTAGTCATCAAAACTCCAAAAATAAAGCAATACATTACCTCTGTGTTCCCGCTATTTTCTTTTCTTTGATTGGATTGTTAATAAGTATTCCTAATACATTTTTGACAACTATTTTTGGAGAAAATAATCCGATTTTAATAAATTGGGCTACAATTGTTTTGCTACCTATTCTGCTTTTTTATTTTCGATTGTCAATTTCTATGGCTATAAAAATGAGTGTTTTTGCTGTATTTTGTTTGGTGTTTAATCATTTTATTAGTAAATATTTTTCTTTGAGTATATTTTCGATTATAGTTTTTATTATTGCTTGGATAGGTCAGTTTTATGGACATAAAATTGAAGGAAAAAAGCCTTCGTTTCTTAAAGATATTCAGTTTTTATTGATTGGTCCGGCTTGGGTTATTCAAAATTTATTTTCAAAATAATATAATATGATAACTTGGAGTGACTTCGAAAAAGTAGAAATGAGAGTAGGAACAATTCTTGAGGTTGAAGATTTTCCAGAAGCTCGAAAAGCGGCTTACCAACTCACTATAGATTTTGGTTCTGAAATTGGCATCAAAAAATCGTCTGCACAGCTCACTTTTCGTTATCAAAAACAAAGTTTGCTAGGAAAACAAGTAATTGCTGTTGTCAATTTTCAAAAAAAACAAATAGGGAAATTTATGAGTGAATGTCTAATATTAGGTTCTGTAAATGAAAATGATATTGTGCTTTTGAGTACTGATATGAAAGTTGCTAATGGATTGCGAATAGGATAAAAGTTTTAGATAACATTTACTTCGGCTTCAATTTTAATTCCGAAAATAGTATAAATAGTTTCTTGAATATTCTTTGAAACATTTAATATTTCTTGTCCAGTTGCATTGCCATAATTTACCAAAACTAAAGCTTGATTTTTATGAATTCCAGCATCACCAAACCGTTTTCCTTTAAAACCAGCTTGTTCGATAAGCCAACCAGCAGGAACTTTAACTTCTGTTTCAGATATTTCATAATACTTCATTTCAGGAAATTTTTTATGAATTGAAGCAAATGCAACTTTTGAAAGAATAGGATTTTTAAAAAAACTACCACTATTTCCTAGTTCTTTAGGGTCAGGTAATTTTTTTTGACGTATAGCAATTACTGCATTGCTAACCTCTTTTATTGTCGGAGAAATTACATTTTGAATTTCTAATTCTTGAGTAATATCACCATAAGAAGTATTGATTTTATGATTGTATTTTGTCAATTTAAAAACTACGGAAGTAATAATATATTGGTCTTTTAGTTCTTGTTTAAAAACACTTTCTCTATACCCAAAATGACTTTCTTCTTTAGTAAAAGTTTTCATTCGTTGGGTTTCTATATTTATTGCCTCACAAGAAACAAAAGTATCCTTTATTTCAGTGCCATAAGCACCAATATTTTGTACTGGAGTTGTACCAACATTACCAGGTATTAAGGACATATTTTCAAGTCCGCCAAAATCCTGATTGATAGTCCAAAGTACAAATTCGTGCCAGTTTTCTCCTGCCATACTTTCGACCCAAACAGCATCTTCATTCTCTTTAATTACTTTTTTACCTTTTAAATCGATATGAATCACCAAAGCATTAATATCTTGCGTTAACAACATATTACTTCCGCCACCAAGTATAAATTTTCGTTCAGATTTGTGATTTTCTAAAATAGTTTTTAATTCGTCAATAGAATGAACGGCTACAAATTGTTTGGCTTTGGCTTCAATTCCAAAGGTGTTGTATTTTTTTAGAGAGAAATTGGTTTGGATTTGCATTTATTTTTTTGCTAATAACATTTATTCTTCGGTTTCTAATGCTCTGCGTAAAAAATCATTCATTGGTTTGAGAGCGATTAATTTTTCTGCAACAATTTTATTGAATGTTGCATCTGTAAATAGATTTTCATCTATTTTACTTGAAGCAGTAAAGCTTTTTAGTTTTAAGAATTCTATTGCTGGATGATTCGGGTCAAAATCTTTTGGAGCTTTTTTCAAAACATTATTTTCTTCACGACTCAATTCTTTATACACTTTTTTGAAAGATGTATTTGCAACAATTTTGTCTAAATCTTCGTGATAAAATGCTATTTCTCTTCTAATTTGTTTTAATTCATTTGGTTCTGGACACCAAACTCCACCAGCGACGAAACAGTTTCCTTTTTCGAAATGAATATAATAACCGGGGCTGTTTTTTCTGTTGCGATTTTGACTCATCCAAACACCCATATTAGTTTTGTAAGGCGACTTGTCTTTACTAAAACGAATGTCACGATTGATTCTAAAAGTACAATTTTTTACTTCTAAAGGCACAAGAGTATTATCTAATTTTTTCATTTCGGATAATATAGAAGCAATAAAGGTATGATAGTCTTTTTTGTAATTTTCATACCTTTTTTTGTTGGCATGCATCCACTCTGTATTGTTGTTAGCAATTAAATCATCTAAAAAATGTAAGGCTTCTTTTGTTATCATATTCTTTTTATAGGTGTTTTCTTAAATCTTCTTCTGTAATATATCCTATGTTTCTCCACACTTCCTTTCCGTCTTCGTATACAATAATTACTGGCAAACCATCCAGTTTTAGTTTTTCTATCATTGTTTTATTTTTGTCTGCATCAAGTCGTGCAATAGTTATTTTTCCTTTCATTTCTTCTTGCATTTTGATAATATAGGGTGCCATTTTTTTGCAAGGGGCACACCATTCGGCATAAAAATCGATAACGACTTTTTTATCAGAACGAATCAATTCGTTGTATTCTTGATCGCACATTCCTATGATTTTGTCGCTAGGTTTAGACAAACCACTAGCATTCCATTTCATAATGCCGCCATCAAGATTATAGATTTCTTTAAAACCCATTTCGGCGAGTTTATTGGCTGCTTGAGCACTTCTACCGCCAACTTTACAATACACAAAAACTGGTTTAGATTTGTCGTAAGTTGCGGCTTTTGATTCAAAATCACTACCGTTCCAATTTACATTTGTTGCATTATCAATATGCTCACCTGCAAATTCTTCAGGAGTTCTTACATCTAGAAGTTGTGGGTTATGGGTAGATTTTAGTTTTTCTGCATACGATTTTACATCAATGGTTTGAACTCTTTTTGAGGGTTGACCTTGACAACTTATTAGCAAAAAAGTAACGGCTATTAGAGAAAGTATATTTTTCATTTTTAAAATTATTTTGATGCTAAATTACAAAATTAAAGGTTAAATATTTTATAAGATTGATGAGTAGATTTTACGATAACCTCTGTTCGTTCTGAATGGGTATCAGAAATAAATAATTGACCAAAATCATCATTGTTTACCATTTCTATTATTTTTTCTACGCGTGTGGCGTCTAATTTGTCAAAAATATCATCAAACAATAAAATTGGTTTCTCACCACTTTGTTTTTTTACAAATTCAAATTGAGCCAGCTTCAAGGCTATTAAAAATGATTTTTGTTGTCCTTGCGAGCCGAATTTTTTTATAGGATACTCATCAATTTCAAATAGCAAATCATCTTTATGAATACCAACACTTGTATAATGCAAAGCTCTATCTTTATTAATGTTTTCGATTAAAAGTGTTTTTAAATCTTTCTCAAACAACTGACTCTCATATACCAATCGCACACTTTCTTGCGCGTTTGAAATGGCTTTGTAGTAATGATTAAAAATAGGAGTAAACTCATCTAGAAAAACTTTTCTTTTTTCAAAAATAGTATGACCTAGACTATTTAATTGTTCGTTATAGATTTCTAAAGTATCTGTTTCGAAAACACGATTTAAAGCGAAATATTTTAATAAAGCATTACGTTGATTTAGTATTTTTTGATATTGAATTAGTTGTTGCAAATAGTTAGCATCCAATTGCGAAATTACACTGTCAATAAATTTTCGTCTTGTATCGCTGCCTTCAACAATTAAATCTCTATCGGCTGGAGAAATAATTACCAGAGGAATAAACCCAATATGATCAGAGAATTTCTCGTAGAGTTTACCATTTCGTTTTATGATTTTCTTCTGACCTTTTTTTAAACTACAAACTATTTGTTCGCTTCTTTCGTTTTTTTCAAATTCGCCATCAATCACAAAAAATTCTTCGCCATGTTTAATATTTTGAACCGCAAGAGGATTAAAATAACTTTTGCCATACGACAAATGATAAATAGCGTCAAGAACATTTGTTTTGCCAATGCCATTTTTTCCGACAAAGCAGTTTATTTTTGAATCTAATTCAAAACTACATTCATCAAAATTTTTATAATTAAATAAAGAAATTTTTTTTAAAAACAATTTGGTTTTGTTCGTATTAATAAGGTTAGACCGCTCATTTTTGATTAAGAAAATTAAGATTCAGATACTCTATTTCAAGACAAAAATTTGAACGGTGCAAATTATTGAAAATATACCAAAAATGAGTTTCAAATAGTTTCTTTTTTTAAATTTTTTTGTAACTTTAGTTAATGTTCGTTGAATAAAAAAAAATATTTCACTCACATATGAATATTAAATGATTTTTTTTGTGTGGGTTTGAATAAAAATTTTATTTTTGCGCTCACTAAATTAAAATAAATGGCAACTTATAATAAAAGAGGTTACAAAACACCAAAAGAGAAAGAAGAGAAATTAGATGCTAATTTTATAGAAGATGTAAATGTTGATGAAAAAGACAGTACTACAGCTGGAGTTTTTAATTCTCTTGACGAAACTGCTTCAAAAACAGAAGATTGGATAGCTAGAAATCAAAAATATATTTTTGGAATAGTTGCTGCTGTAGCTTTGGTAACAGTTGGATATGTAATGTATCAGAAATTTATTGTTCAACCTAAAGAAGACGATGCTGCTAATGAAATGTTTGCAGCTGAACAAAATTTTCAAAAAGCGGTTGATGGTACTTCTAGTGATTCATTATTTAATTTAGCGTTAAAAGGTGCTGAAGGAAAATTTGGTTTTAAAGATATTGCAGACAAATATTCAGGAACTGCAGCAGGAAATTTAGCAAATTATTATGCTGGAATTTCTTATTTGAATTTAGGAAAATATGCAGAAGCAATTGCTTCTCTAGAAAAATTCAAATCTGATGATGCTATTTTGAGTGTTTTAGCTCAAGGTGCAATTGGGGATGCTTATTCTCAGAAAAAACAACCAAAACAAGCATTAGAATATTACATAAAAGCATCTGAAGCAAACAAAAATGATCTTACAACACCGCGTTTTTTATTAAAAGCAGGTCAAACAAGTTTAGCTTTAGGTAATAAAGCAGATGCTTTAAAATATTTTACAGAAATAAAAGATAAATACGAAAGTACTCCAGAAGGCTCTACAATTGACGCCATGATTGGACTAGCACAATAAATTCCGTATTTCAAATTATGAAGCACAAACTGTTTTTCATAATTCTTAAATAATAATTCATAATTCATAATTAATTATATGGCTACTGCAAATAAAAACTTATCGAATTATGACAAAAATAAAATCCCAAACGCGAAAGATTTTCGGTTTGGGATTCTTGTTTCAGAATGGAATGATCACATTACAGAAGGTCTTTATTCTGGTGCTATAACAGCATTAACAGATTGTGGGGCGTTGCATAAAAACATTATCAGATGGAATGTTCCTGGGAGTTTTGAACTTGTGTATGGTGCAAAAAAAATGATAGAAACACAAAAACCTGATGTTATTATAACAATTGGTAGTGTGATAAAAGGAGAAACACAACATTTTGATTTTGTGTGCGAAGGTGTTACTCAAGGTATAAAAGATTTGAATGTATTGTCAGATGTGCCTGTTATCTTTTGTGTACTAACAGATAATAATGAGCAACAATCTATAGAAAGAAGTGGAGGTATACACGGAAACAAAGGAACAGAAGCAGCTATTGCAGCAATTAAAATGGCTTTTTTAAGACAACAATCCAATTTAGGGCATCAATTTCAAAGCGAAAAATTATTACCATCAGGTCAATTGCAAATTGATAAAGGACAATTGCACATAGAAGAATAATTTATCCTATTTACTTTATTTTAAAACCTACTTTTCTAAAAGAGTAGGTTTTTGTTTTTTTTAGCATTTTAAAATTATAAAAGCCAATAGAAATTCTCTAAATTTGTAAACTTAGGTCAATAATGACTCAAAAACCTAAACAAGATTAATGTCGAGCATCATTCAATTACTTCCCGATCACGTTGCCAACCAGATTGCTGCTGGTGAAGTCGTACAACGACCTGCTTCGGTAGTGAAAGAATTGCTCGAGAATGCTGTCGATGCAAAAGCAACAGATATAAAATTAATAATAAAAGATGCAGGAAAATCTTTAGTTCAAGTTATTGATAATGGTTTGGGAATGAGTGTTACAGATGCAAGACTCTGTTTTGAACGTCATGCTACTTCCAAAATTAGACTAGCTGAAGATTTATTTGATTTACATACCAAAGGATTTCGAGGTGAAGCATTGGCAAGTATTGCAGCTATTGCACATGTAGAAATGAAAACTAAGCAAGATCAAGAAGAATTAGGAACTCATATCATAATCGAAGGGAGTAAGTTTGTCTCTCAAGATGTTGCTGTTTTGCCTAAAGGAACTTCGTTTGCGGTTAAAAATTTGTTTTTTAATATTCCGGCAAGGCGAAATTTTTTGAAATCAGATATTGTTGAATACCGTCATATTGTTGACGAGTTTCAACGTGTTGCACTTGCTCATGCCAATATTCATTTTACTTTTTACCATAACGGTAGCGAAATGTACAATTTGCCACCATCTAATTTTAGACAAAGAATTGTAAATGTCTTTTCTGGAAAAACCAACGAAAAGTTAGTTCCTGTTCAAGAAGAAACAGAAATTTTGACCATTCAAGGTTTTGTTTCTAAACCCGAATTTGCTAAAAAGAGTAGAGGAGAGCAGTTCTTCTTTGTTAATGATCGATACATCAAAAGTGCCTATTTGCACCATGCAATTATGAATGCTTATGACGGTTTGCTCAGAGATAGTTCGCAACCAAGTTATTTTTTATATCTCAATGTTCCTGCCAATACTATTGATATTAATATTCATCCAACCAAAACAGAAATTAAATTTGATGATGAACAATCTTTGTATGCTATTTTGCGCTCGGCAATCAAACATAGTTTAGGACAGTTTAATGTTGCGCCAGTTTTAGATTTTGAAAGGGATGCCAATTTAGATACACCTTATCATTATAAAAATCTTGAAAGTGCTGTTCCGACTATTCAAGTAGATGGAAATTATAATCCTTTTTCTGATGACAAAACCAATAAACATTTCGCCTCAAATCCTACTTCTCATCGCAAACTAGAAACATCAAATTGGGAAAGTTTATATGTGGGTTTGAAACAAGATACAGAAACCGTTTTAGATCACAAAGAAATGCATTTTGAGCCAGATGCTATTTTAACAGCTTCATTATTTGATGAAAATGAATTTGAAACTGTTAGCAACAAAACCTATCAAATACATCGAAAATATATTGTCCATCCTATAAAATCAGGAATGGTAATCGTAGACCAACATCGTGCTCATCAAAGGATTTTATATGAACAATTTCTCAAAAATATGACAGTGCATCAAGCGTCTAGTCAGCATTTGTTGTTTCCGTTGCAATTGTTTTTTTCAACATCTGAGATGCATTTATTAAACGAATTACAACCTTCTTTAACCACAACTGGTTTTGTTTTTGAAGAAACAAATATAGACAATGTTGTAATTTCTGGAATTCCAGCAAACGTTACAGAATCTGAAATTTCTAAAGTTTTAGAATTTTTATTGAGTGATTTACATAACGGAATTCCCGAAAGTAGTTTTAGTCAAAACGATACAATTGCTAGATCGATGGCAAAAAGTTTGGCTATCAAAAGCGGTATATTTTTAACCGAAAAAGATCAAGAAAATATTGTAAACGGTTTGTTTGCTTGTAAAGAACCCAATACTTCACCGTTTCAGAAACCAACTTTTATCACAATGCGTGTAGAAGACTTAGATAAAAAATTTGCCATATGATGAATATTACACCAACAGTAAAACAGTTATTGATTATTAATATTTTGTTTTTTATAGGTTCTCAAATTATTGGAGATCAGGCTTATAATTTGTTATCCTTATATTATTTCGAAAATGCTAAATTTCAATTTTGGCAACCTATTACTCACATGTTTATGCATGGTGGAGTTTCTCATATTTTGTTTAATATGTTTGCTTTATATTCTTTTGGTAGCACATTAGAGCATTATTGGGGAAGTAAAAAATTTTTATTTTTCTACTTTTCATGTGGTTTAGGAGCTTTTTTATTGCATACTGGCGTTAGTTATTACTTTTATCATCACGGATTAGATATTTTAATTGAAAATGGGTTTTCTAAATCGGAGATTATTTCAGTTTTAAATCAAAGTAAAATTGATACTAGATGGGTTGAGTTTTTAGGACAATCTGGTTTAGATAATTTTTATAGTTCTTATCTAACACCTACTGTCGGAGCTTCTGGTGCTATATACGGATTGTTAGTGGCATTTACTTTTATGTTTCCAAATGCAGAATTATCTCTAATGTTTATTCCAATTCCTGTAAAAGCTAAATATTTTGTTCCAGTTTTTATGCTTTTGTACGACGGGTTTTTTGGTATTTTAGGAAATTCCTTTTTAGGAATGCAATCTGGAGTTGCTCATTTTGCTCATTTAGGTGGAGCACTAGTAGGGTTTTTGATGATGTGGTATTGGAAAAAAAATCAGTTTAATGCAAACAGATGGAATTAGAATTTGAAATGAATTTCTAAAAAAAATAATAATAATGAATATAATAGATGATTTAAAGTTACAATATAAAATGGGAGGTTTTGAACAAAAACTTATCTACTGGAATATTGGTGCTTTTTTGATTTCAATTGTTTTTTTCTATCAATTTAAATTAGGTTTTTTTGATTTCCCAGATTGGGTTTCATTATCATCTAATGCTACAAATTTATTGACAAAACCTTGGACATTAATTACCTATGCCTTTTTTCACGCAGGGTTTTTACATTTGGTTTTTAATATGATTGTTTTGAATTTTGCTGGTAGATTGTTTCTTACTTTTTTTACTCAAAAACAATTTCTTGGTATGTATATTTTGAGTGCACTTTTTGCCGGAATAGTGTTTGTAAGCTCATTTACCTTTTTTAATTTAGGTTCAAATACGCCAATTGTAGGTGCTTCTGGTGCAATTATGGCAATATTAGTTGCCACTGCTACTTATTCTCCTATGATGAACTTGAGATTATTGCTTATTGGAAATGTAAAATTGTGGCAATTTACTGCTGTAATACTAATTTTAGACCTGTTACAAATTTTTGTTGAAAATACAGGAGGTCATATAGCACATTTGGCTGGCGCTTTTTTTGGATTTGTTTTTATAAAGTTATTACAAAACGGAACTGATTTGAGTAAAGGAATTACGTTTATAATTAATATATTAGCTTCACTATTTGGTAAAAAGAAGGCAACACCATTCAAAAAAGTCCATCGAAATTATGTTCCGAAACCTGAACAAACGGTTTCTAAAATAATTACAAAAGATAAAACTCAACAGCAGATAGATGAAATTTTAGACAAAATTAGTCAATCAGGTTATGAAAGTTTGACAAAAGAAGAAAAAGAATTTTTATTTAGAGCAGGAAAATAATTTAATAAATTGCGTTCAAGAAATATACAAAAAAAACACTAAATGAGAAAACTTTCGTGGTTTAATAAAGCAATGTTCTTCTTCAATATAGTTCTGGCTATATTGACATTTCTTGCTTATGTTTTGCCATTTCTCGCTCCAAAATTGTTTCCTTTGCTTTCGGTATTATCGCTCATTTTACCACTTTTTTTAATATTAAATTCCTTGTTTTTTTTATATTGGTTACTCTTTTTCAAACGGCAAATTCTTTTATCAGGATTGGTATTATTAATGGGAATTACTTTTATCAATAAATTTTATAAATTTTCTACAGTTGATATATCTAGGGTTGAAAATGATTTTGTTGTTATGAGTTATAATGTTAGATTATTTAATCTTTTTGCTTGGTTACCAGAGAAAGATGTTACCGCCAATATCCGCTCTTTTATTAATGATAAAAATCCTGATATTTTGTGTATTCAAGAGTATTCTTATTCTTCAAATATTGATCTAAAAATATATCCGCATAAATATATTTTTATGACTGGGAATAAAATTAAAACGGGTCAAGCTATTTTTTCTAAATTTCCAATTATAGATGAAGGTCATTTGGGTTTTCCAAATTCAAACAACAATGCAATTTTTGCTGACATTAAAAAAGGAAAAGACATTATAAGGGTTTACAATATGCATTTGCAATCCATAAAAATCTCTCCAGATGTAAATGAAATTTCAGAAAATATTGATGAAATTAATCAAACAAAATCACAATTGGTTATAAAAAGAATAAGCGATGCGTTTAAGAAACAGCAACAACAAGCAGAAATTATAAAAGCTCACAAAAGCAATTGCAATTATCCTATTATTATTTGTGGAGATATGAATAACAGTGCCTTTTCATATGTTTACCGAAGTATTAGAGGAAAACTCCAAGATACTTTTGAAGAAGCTGGAAGTGGTTTTGGTAAAACGTATAACTTCAAATATTATCCAGCTAGAATAGATTATATTTTTGTTGATGAAAAAATGAAAGTGAAAAGCTTTGAAAATTTTCCAAATTTTGTAAATTCAGACCATTATCCTGTAATGACCAGATTGTCTATGGAATAATTAACTTCTGTTTTTTTAAATATTCTAAAGCAAATCTACCTTCATTAAACAAAATATCTAGTACACTTAGATTAGATATAAAACCATGTTTTTCTCCAAACACTTGAGTATAGAATTCAAATTGATTGTTATCTTTTTTTCCGTTTATTAAAGGTCTACCATCTTCAAAATGTGGAACATCATGAAAATATTCTTGTGTTTTCTCATAGGTGAAATTCAATCCCATACACTTTGAAACTATTTCCATTGTTTCAAGATTCAAGTCCATCAAAAAAGTATGTTTTTTTGTAAATATAGGAATTAAACTATCTTCATAATATTCAAAAAAAGGAGAAGTTCTATAAGCAGCTTCTAATGATTTGAAATGTTGTTTTTGCCAATCAAATGCAGTTTCAAGTTTGACGTCTTTTGTTTTTTGATGTCTTTCTTTACTGTGTTTTATCGGAATATTTAGCATCTGTATTCCGTTTGGACTATAAATAACAGTTCGATTTCTATTGGTTTGTTTCTGAAAATTGTCTTCCATTTCCAATGAAATACTATCAACGTTTGCCATAGCAACAAAATGACTTATAGATGGGAAATATGAAGGATGAATTAGCAAACTCATTTGTGAATTTTTATCTTTTTGGGTATTAAAAAATCAAAGAATAAAAATTATTCGTTTTTCATTTTCCTTTTTTCCATAAAATAATTAAATCCAAAATAAGCTGCCAATGCTATCAAGAAAAATTTGAAATAAGAAAATGGTTGACCTTCACCACCTACAGTTGTAAATAATCTTTCCCAACGCACTTTTCCTAAACCTTTTCCATTGGTGTCATAACTAAACCAGATAAAAACAGGTTTTCCAACAATGTGATTCTGTGGTACAAAACCCCAATAACGACTGTCTTCTGAGTTGTGACGATTGTCACCCATCATCCAATAATAGTTTTGTTTGAAAGTATATGAAGTGGCAATTTTATCGTTTATTCTAATCTCGTTACCGTTTATTTTTATATTATTTCCTTCATATTCTGAAATTATTCTTTTATAAAACGGAATTGTCTCTGCATTAAGTTGTACTGTTTTTCCTTCTTGAGGAATATAAATAGGGCCATAATTGTCTCTATTCCAGTTTTTGGTTTGAGGAAAAACGGTATGATCTACATCGTGTGAAATATTTTTAACAATAGAAGTCATAACTGGATTGTTCTTTAATCTAGCTGCTGATTCTTCTGTTAAAGCAGAAAAAAGAAATGTATTTTGAGCTGTTTGATACACTCCATCAGTAATTTGTAATTCTTTTTGAATGTATGTTTGGTCAAAACCACCACCATTTGTAGTTACTGTATACGAAAACTGAGGTCTTGCTCGTTCTGGTAAAATTAATTGTTTTCCGTTTATAAAAACAACACCATCTTTTATTTGTAGGCTATCTCCAGCAACACCTACACAACGTTTTACATAATTAGATTTTTTGTCAATAGGTTTATCAGCTTTTCTTTTTGAAGTGTCAAAAAATTTATAAACAGTATCTACAGGCCAATTGAATACTACGATATCATTTTTCTCAATTTTTTGATATCCAGGAAATCTGAAATATGGCAATTGAGGGAAATTCAAATATGATTTTGTGTGTATGATTGGAATCGTATCGTGAACCATTGGCAAAGCAACTGCCGTCATTGGAGTTCTAGCACCATAATTAAACTTACTTACAAATAAAAAATCGCCTACTAATAAAGTTTTTTCTAATGAAGAAGTAGGAATTTGGAAGGGTTGTATAAAATAGGTATGAACTATTGTTGCCACAACTATCGCAAAAAGAAAAGAGCTAATTGTATCTGCAATTGCATTTTTTGGAATTAGACTTCTATCAGAAATATAATTAAGTTCTTTTGTATAATTGATATAATAAATATAAAAACCAAAAGTAACAATACCTAAAACGGTATCTAAAGTAGAGTTTTTACCAAAACTTCGTAATGTTTCTACCCAAACAACCGGAAACATAATCAAATTGACAACAGGTACAAAAAGTAAAATTGTCCACCAATTTGGTCTATTGATTATTTTCATTAATACAATGGCATTATATACCGGAATTGCTGCTTCCCAACGTTTTCTGCCTGCGGCTTCATACATTTTCCAAGTTCCTACAAAATGAACAATCTGTACAATCAGAAAAAAAACAAACAATTGATATAGTGTCATAATTTTATTTTTAAGTTAATTCTTTTTTTTTAATTTAATTCTAATACATCTTTCATTGTAAAAACGCCAGTTTTACTTACTATCCATTCGGCAGCAATAACAGCACCAAGCGCAAAACCCTCTCTGTTGTGAGCAGTATGTTTTATTTCTATAGCATCTACCTCCGAATTATAGATAACAGAATGAGTTCCTGGAACATTTTCAATTCTTTTGGCATCTATCTGAATCTGATTTTCATTTGATTTTTCTAATGTCCAAGATTCATAATTTGAATTCTCTATAATTTCATTTGCTAATGAAATTGCTGTGCCGCTAGGTTTATCTAATTTTTGAGTGTGGTGAATTTCTTCTATTGAAACTTTATATTGATTAAATTTTGCCATCATTTTTGACAAATGAGTATTTAATTCGAAAAATAAATTCATTCCTAAACTAAAATTTGAACCATAAATAAAAGCACCTTTCTTTTGTTCACACAATGTTACCATATCATTATATTGATCTAACCAACCAGTGGTTCCTGATACTATAGGAATGTTAGTATGCAAACATTCAGAAATGTTACAAACTGCAACATCAGGTAAACTAAAATCTATGGCAACATCAGCATTAGAAAGTCCATCAAAACTTGTTGAACTCGTTTTTTGCAATACAATTTCGTGTCCGCGTTCGAGAGCAATTCTCTCGATTAATTTGCCCATTTTTCCGTACCCTAATAGTGCTATTTTCATTTGAATTTATAATTAAAAGCCAAACCAAATGTAGGTCTAAAATTCAAATCGTCTTGTTCTACTTTC
>JAYTVI010000171.1:0-14425 GCA_043744095.1 Flavobacterium sp. | reverse complement strand
TCACAGTTTCTCCCGCAGCAAGAGAAAAGTTTACTTCAACATTTTCATAACCAATAAAACTAAAAATAATGGTATATTTTCCAGGTAATAAAGCTATTGAATATTTTCCGTTTTCATCGGATGTTGTTCCTGTTGTTGTTCCTTTTATCATTGCATTTGCAAAGGGTAAAGTAGCATTGTTTGCTTCTTTGTCTGTTAATACTCCAGATACTATACCTTTGTTTTGAGCAAATGTAATTGAGGTGATAAAAAGAATTAATAATAAATTAAATTTCATTATTTGGTTTTGTTTTAATTTTATGCAAAGAAACAAGGCATTTGTAAAGTTACTATTACCGTCTAGTTACGATTATGTTTTGTAAATATTATCGAATTGTTAAGAGATTAAATTACAGTTAATAAGAAAAAGGATATTATTTTATCTTTACTTTTACAACCACATTAATCAAACTTGCTGTTATGAAAAAAAAAGAAATTAAAATTTTATTAGTTGATGATGAACAAGATATTCTAGAAATTGTAGGGTATAATTTGAGTCAAGAAGGATATCAAATTTTTACGGCTCAAAACGGCAAAGAAGCAATTTTAAAAGCTAAAAAAGAATTGCCTCACCTAATAATAATGGATGTTATGATGCCAGAAATGGATGGGATGGAAGCTTGTGAAAATATTAGAAAAATGCCTGAATTAAGTAATGTGATTATTACTTTTCTAACGGCAAGAAGCGAAGATTATTCTCAAGTTGCTGGGTTTGATGTAGGCGCTGATGATTATATTACAAAACCAATAAAACCAAAATTATTAGTAAGCAAAGTCAAAGCATTATTAAGAAGATTAAAAGAAGAAGAAGCAAAAAATACTGAAACATTAAATGTTGGCGGAATAGAAATAAACCGAGAAGAGTATAAAATCATCAAAGACGAAAAAGAAATAGTATTACCAAGAAAAGAATTTGAATTGTTTTATTTGTTGGCATCAAAACCAGGAAAAGTATTCAAAAGAGATGAAATTCTTGATAAAGTCTGGGGAAATGAAGTTGTTGTTGGCGGCAGAACTATTGATGTGCACATCCGTAAACTAAGAGAAAAAATAGGTGATAATTTTTTTAAAACCATAAAAGGAGTTGGTTATAAATTTGAAGTATAAATGCTTGTTAATTTTAAAAAAACATACCTTTTTGCTGTAATCTCAGCATTCTATATTACCCTTTTTTCTACAGGATTGGTAACCTTTTTATCTTTTGTTTTTTTTGAATTTTCGTTTTGGTTTACTTTTACATTTGCTATATTGGTTGCATTATTTTCTTTTTTTTTACTTCAATATAGAGTAGAATATTTTATTTATCGTAGAGTAAAAAAAATCTATGATGATGTTTCATTATTAGAATCTTCTACATTCAGAAACCAACCTATCACTACCGACATGGCTACTTTAACCAAAGAAGTTCAAAAGTTTGCCACCGATAAAAAACTCGAAATAGAAACGCTAAAAGAACGCGAAGAATACCGTCGAGAATTTCTAGGTAATGTATCACACGAGTTAAAAACACCACTATTTACAGTTCAAGGATATATTTCTACACTACTTGATGGTGCTATGAAAGATAAACTAGTTAGAAAAAAATACTTAGAACGCGCCGAAAAAGGAGTAGAACGATTAATATATATCGTTCAGGATTTGGATATGATTACTAAATTAGAAATAGGTGATGCAAACCTAGATTTAACAGAATATGACATTGTTGAAGAAATTCAAAATGTATTTGATTTACTTGAGATGAAAGCTTCTAAAAAAGATATTATATTGCTTTTTGATAAAAAATATACCAAGCCAATTTATGTCAGAGCTGATCAAGAAAAAATACAACAAGTGATAACTAATTTGGTTGATAATTCTATAAAATACGGAAAAATTGGAGGTTCAACTGAAATAGGCATTGAAGATGTTGTAAATAATAAAGTCATCATTAATATTTCTGATAATGGTGAAGGTATTGAAAAACAAAATATTCCAAGACTTTTTGAACGCTTTTATCGTGTAGACAAAAGTGGTGCTCGATCAGAAGGTGGTTCAGGACTTGGGTTGTCTATAGTTAAACATATTATTGAAGCACATAATGAAAAAATCTATGTAGAAAGTACTTTTGGAAAAGGCACACAATTTTCTTTTACTTTACAAAAATACAAAAATAACACATAGAAAATTACAAAGTGTTCAATGTTTACTAGATAATAAAGTATTATTCATTATTAAAAATCAAGAATAACTTTTTCCAATCAATATTGTTTTTATTTTTTAAAAATCCAGAATAGATTTCTGTTTCTATAAGATTTTGAATTCTAAAATTGTCTTGTTTCGCAAATGGAATTAGCCCATCTTTTTTTAATTTTTTGGCTAAATATTCTTGCTCAAACTGACCTGGAGTTGGTATAAAAAAAGCTTTTTTCTGTAGCTTTGCCAAATCCATTATTGTAGTATAACCAGATCTACAAAGAACAATTTGGCTTTCGTTGAAAGTTTTTTCGAGTTCTTCTGATGTCATAAAGTTATAATAGGTAGTGTTTTTTATTCGTTCTTTTTTTTGTTCTTTTTCAAGAATTCCTTTTATAAAAACAACATTTCCAACAAAACGAGGAATTTCATTTTTCAATATTTCTTCCAACATTGTTCGCTGAGGTTCTGGACCTGAAAGAATGACCATCAAATCATATATAATTGGAATTTCTTTTTTCTCAAAACGACTAAGCGGACCAATGTAATTAAGATTTAAAGAAGTGTTTTTGAGATGGCCTAACTTTCCTGTTAGATTTGGTTTTTCTTCAAAATCAGGTATCCAACATTCTTGAAATTTTTTAATAAAATGTTGGTGCATTTTACTAGATATCCAAGTTGTTTTTCCTGACAAAACAGTAAGTTGGTGAGTTATAAAAACAGAAGGAATTTTTTTGCTACGAACACCCAATCTATTGTCAGATATAATACCGCAGAGGTCAAATTCTGAAACCCATTGTTTAGTTAATTTTTTTTCAGATAAAATAGCATTTAAAGTTTTTGGACTGTTTTTTATCAATTTCCATTTAAAATCTTCCCCTTTTTTTGCATATTCTATGTTATAAGAAGGTAATTCTAATGATTTGAGATGCGGAAACTCTTTTTTTAATAAATCCAAAGCACTGCCATCACTAGCTAATATTGGTGTAAAACCATTTTGCTCTAAGTTTTTTATGATAGGAATACAACGAGTAGTGTGACCCAAACCCCAATTTAATGGAGCAACTAAAATATTTTTGCTCATTTTATTATTTCTGAATTATAGACATAAACTGATCTGCCAAACTATTTTCTTGCTCAAAATAATATTCTTCTTCGAGTTCAGCTTCAATAAAAGTATGTTTATATAATTTCCATTTTTTATTATTATATTCTAAAGAAGTTAAGTTTTCAATCCAATCTCCAGAATTTAGATATATTGTTTTCCCTTTTTCGTTTTCAAAAGTTTGAATTTTTGGCTCATGTATATGTCCACAAATTACATAATCATACTTTTTATCAATTGCCAAGTTGGTACAAATATTTTCAAAATTAGTGATAAATTTTACAGCAGATTTCACATTGTCTTTTATTTTTTTTGATAGAGAATAAGGTTCTTTATTGAATATAACTAAAACCCAATTCAGAAATCGATTCAATAAAATCAAAAAATCATAACTCCAGCCACCAAGTTTTGCAAGCCATTTTGCATTATTTATTGATGCATCAAAAACATCGCCATGAAAAATCCAAGCTTTTTTACCATCTAAATCTAGCACTAATTTATTTAACAAACTCAAATTACCGATATGTAAATCTGTAAATTTTCTTAGAAGTTCATCATGATTTCCTGTCAAATAATACACTTTTGTACCTTTTGAACTTAAGGATATAATTTTCTTAATTACTTTTAAATGATTTGCAGGAAAATAAGATTTTCTAAACTGCCAAATGTCTAGGATATCGCCATTTAGAATTAAAATTTTAGGTTTTATAGATGTTAAATATTGTAATAACTCTTTTGCATGACAACCAAATGTTCCCAAATGTACGTCAGAAATAACTACAACTTCTACTTTTCTTTTGTTCAAAATACAATGTTTCTGCAAATTAAGAAAAGCATTGTATTGTTATGATTACTTAAACATTATAAAAACATTATAAGTCGTTCTGATTTATTCCTTAATTTTACCAAAATATTAAATAATATCGTGGGAAGTAAAAATAAGTTAAAAAGATTTAAGGAAAATGAGACCTTTGGTAATGTTTTTCAACCAAGTAGAGAAGATGTAATATCGGGAGAATTTCCTTTGAAAGGAAAATGGAATTCAGATTTTTTTAAAAACAACAATCCATTAGTTTTAGAATTAGGATGTGGCAAAGGAGAATATTCTGTAGGATTGGCAGCACAATATCCTGAGAAAAATTTTATTGGAATAGACATAAAAGGAGCACGTTTTTGGCGAGGAGCAAAAACTGCTGTTGAATATGGGTTGCATAATGTGGCTTTTATAAGAACTCAAATTGAGCTTATTGATTATATTTTTTCAGAAAACGAAGTAAATGAAATTTGGATTACTTTTCCTGATCCGCAAATAAAATACAAACGTACCAAGCATAGAATGACCAATTCTGAATTTTTAAAATTATATAAAAAAATTTTAAAACCAGAAGGTGTGATGAATTTGAAAACCGATTCAGAATTTATGCACGGTTATACATTAGGATTGCTTCACGGCGAAGGTCATGAGATTATTTACGCCAATCATAATGTATATGTTAACGAAGGAAGTCCGGAGGAAGTAACTCGTATTCAGACCTTTTACGAAAAACAATATTTGGAAATTAACAAAGCAATTACGTATATTCGATTTAAAATTAAATAGTTTCACTATTTTTCAAATACCAATACTAGACATTGAACATAATTATTCCACTATTTACAGGGTTTTTATCAGGCTTGATTGCAATTGCAATTCCAGGTTTGCTTAATATGACAGCTGCAAAAGTGAGTATAAAAGAAGGTCGAGAACGTGCTCAACTTTTTGTTTTAGGAGCATTACTGATTATAGTTTTTCAAACTTTGACAGCCGTTTTTTTTGCACGATTTTTAGATTCAAGACCTGACGTTATTGTATTGTTGAGAGAAGTTGGGCTAGGTATTTTCTTATCCTTAACAGTTTATTTTTTAGTTTTTGCCAAAAAGCCAAAAGTCAAGCAAGATGAAGTAAAAATGAAAAGTAAAACTAGTCGTTTTTTTTTAGGAATGTTACTTTCAGCTCTAAATTTTTTCCCAATACCGTATTATGTATTTGTAACAATTACTTTGGCTTCTTACAATTTATTCTTATTTGATAAGCTATCAATAGTGTTATTTATAACAGGAGTAGTTTTAGGATCGTATTTGGTTTTTTATTACTACATCCGTTTTTTTAAAAAAATAGAAAGCAAAACCGATTTTTTCTTCAAAAACATGAATCAAATGATAGGTATAATTACTGGCTTTGTAGCTTTGTTGACATTAATAAATGTTTTGAAATATTATTATTAACCAGAATAATTTCTTAATTTTTTTTGGAAACTAAAAAGCCCAATAATGATAATTTTTTTGAACGAGTTTATTCAGTTGCTCGTCAAATTCCTTACGGAAAAGTAACTTCGTACGGAGCAATTGCAAAAGCATTAGGAACAGGTCGTTCTGCTAGAATGGTAGGATGGGCAATGAATGCATCACATAATATGGGAGATATTCCTGCACATCGAGTAGTCAACCGAAAAGGATTGTTAACTGGGAAAATGCATTTTGATGGAACAAACTTAATGCAACAATTACTAGAAAACGAAGGAATTGTTGTTGTAGATAGCCAGATTATTAATTTCGAAAAACATTTTTGGATCCCAGATATGGATTTGTAATTATTTCCTAATTTTTCAAAAATTTACACATAATTATAAATTAACATAGAAACCAACTATCTCACTATAACAAAACTTTAAAGCTTGTTAGTATCATACTTTTAAACTTCTTACTATCTTTGCAATTCATATTCAGTTTAAATAAAAAGTGAATCTCATAAAGGAGATTCTGAAACAAATTCAGAATAAATGAAATTAGATAGAAAAGAAATCCTTAAAGCTCTAGAAACAATTACTATTGCAGGCGAAGGTAAAAATATGGTGGAAAGTGGTGCGGTTCAAAACGTACTAATTTTTGGCAACGAAGTAACAGTTGATTTACTAATTGCAACACCAGCAATGCACATAAAAAAACGTGCTGAAGACGATATAAAAAAATTAATTCAAGAACAATTTTCTCAAGATGCCATCGTTAAAGTAAACATTAAAGTTGAAGCCAAAGAAAATCCAAATCAAATAAAAGGGAAATCAATTCCAGAAATAAGCAATATTATTGCTGTAGCTTCAGGAAAAGGTGGTGTAGGAAAATCAACAGTTACTGCAAATTTAGCCGTAACATTAGCAAAAATGGGTTTTAAAGTTGGCGTTCTAGATGCCGACATTTATGGTCCAAGTATGCCAATTATGTTTGATGTAGAATCTGAAAAACCAGTATCTATAGAAATAGATGGAAAATCTAAAATGAAACCCATAGAAAGTTATGAAGTAAAAATACTTTCAATAGGGTTTTTTACGGCACCAAGTCAAGCTGTTATTTGGCGTGGACCAATGGCATCAAAAGCATTAAATCAAATGATTTTTGATGCAGCTTGGGGAGAATTAGATTTTATGTTAATAGATTTACCGCCAGGAACAGGCGATATACATTTATCAATTATGCAATCACTACCAATCACTGGTGCTGTAGTGGTAAGTACACCTCAAGCAGTTGCGCTTGCAGATGCCAAAAAAGGAGTTTCAATGTTTATGTCAGAGGCAATCAATGTTCCTGTTTTAGGAATTATAGAAAACATGGCCTATTTCACACCAGAAGAACTGCCAAATAACAAATATTATATCTTCGGAAAAGAAGGAGCCAAAAATCTTGCAGAAGATTTACAAGTGCCATTTTTGGGCGAAGTTCCTTTGGTTCAAAGCATTAGAGAAGCAGGAGATTATGGTCGTCCAGCAGCGTTACAAACTGCATCGCCGTTAGAAAAAATTTTCGAGCAAATTGCTAGAAATATAGTACAAGAAACAGTATACCGCAATGAATCATTAGCACCAACTGAAGCAATCAAAATAACAACAATGGCAGGATGTTCTGCTGTAAAAAAATAGACTTATTTAGACTTTTTAGATATTTAGACAACTCACATTAAGTGAAGTCTAAAAATCTAAAAAAATCTAAAATCTAAAAATCTAAATTATGACAAACGAAGAATTAATTTTTAATATCGAAAAAGCATTACAAGAAATCAGACCTTTTTTAAATTCTGATGGTGGCGATATTAGTTTAGTTTCTATAGAAGATCAAAAGCACGTAAAAGTTCGTTTTGAAGGTGCTTGCACAGGTTGTAGTGTAAATCAAATGACACTAAAAGCTGGAGTAGAAACTACCATAAAAAAGTATGCGCCTCAAATAGAAACAGTTGAGAATATTGGCTAATGTTATCCTAATCTTCTAGAATAATTTTGGCGTTCCCAGTTTGCTTCGTGCCTCGCAAAGACTGGTCGGGCTTTCGCCTTTATCTTTTGTTTCACTAACGTTCCACAAAAGGATATCGGCTCTATCCCTAACGCAACTCTAAAACTGACATATATCATAAATTTAAAAATTATATTTTTACAACTTTGCCACAATGTACTATCGTTGCATCGAAATTATTAATTATAAAATTCAATTAGGTACAATCGTTGCAATGCAATGATTCAATAATATAATAAAATGATTCAAACAGATATACTTATAATCGGCGCAGGTCCAACAGGACTTTTTGCCGTATTTGAAGCAGGACTTTTACAATTAAAATGCCATATTATAGACGCGCTTCCACAACCAGGAGGACAACTTTCTGAATTATATCCAAAAAAACCAATTTTTGATATACCAGGTTATCCAGAAGTATTAGCCGGTGATTTGGTTACCAATTTGATGGAACAAATCAAACAATTTCAACCAGGATTTACTCTTTCTGAAACTGCAGAAACTATTGATAAACTAGAAGATGGTAGTTTTATTGTAACTACAAATAAAGGAACAAAACATAAAGCAAAAGCAATTGCAATTGCTGGTGGTTTAGGAACTTTTGAACCAAGAAAACCATCATTAGAAAACATTACTTTCTATGAAGAAAAAGGAGTTGAGTATTTTGTAAAAGATCCAGAATTATTTAGAGATAAACGAATAGTAATTGCAGGTGGAGGCGATTCTGCTCTCGATTGGAGTATTTTTCTTTCTAAAGTGGCCTCAGAAGTTACGTTGGTTCACCGACGAAATGAATTCCGTGGTGCTTTAGATTCTGTAGAAAAAGTACAAGAATTAAAAAAATTAGGTAAAATTAATCTAATAACTCCAGCAGAAGTTGTTGGAATTAACGGAAAAGACCACGTTGAAAGTATCATATTAGAAAACGAAGGCGTTCAACAAATTTTTGAAACCGATTATTTTATTCCACTTTTCGGATTAACGCCAAAATTAGGAGCTATTGCCAATTGGGGATTAGAAATTGAAAAAAACGCCATCAAAGTAAACAACGCTTTAGATTATCAAACCAACATCGACGGAATTTACGCCATTGGTGACGTAAATATTTACCCAGGAAAATTGAAATTAATTCTCTGCGGTTTTCACGAAGCGACACTAATGTGTCAAAGTGTTTACCAAAGAATCAATCCGGGTAAAAAATATGTTTTAAAATACACAACAGTTTCTGGTGTGAATGGCTTTGATGGTACAAGAAAAGAAGCAGAAAAAGCAGTTGTAAAATCGATTGACTAATGCCACAAGACATAACAATTTATATAACAGATAGAAATGGAGAACGGCACGAAGTTCAAGCTCCAACCGATATGAATATGAACATTATGGAACTTATTCGTGCTTATGAACTAGCCGAAGAAGGAACCATAGGTGTTTGTGGCGGAATGGCAATGTGCGCTTCTTGTCAATGTTACGTTTTGAATGATGTGATTTCTTTAGAACGAAACCCAGACGAAGAAGCAATGCTTTGGGAAGCCTATCACGTAAAAGAAAATTCTCGTTTAGGTTGTCAAATTCCAATTACAGAAGCCATTGATGGTTTGGAACTAGAAATTGCTCCAGAACAATAAAAAAGTGAGATATTCTTCTCGCTTTAAACATCAAAAAAAACCTACTACTTATTGTTTAATTATTTTCTTAATAATTTTTTTATTGTCTGAATATATTTCAATAAAATAATATCCTGAAGCATAATTTTTCATTGAAATTTTAGTTTCATTAAATGAATTATCAAGATATAAAGTAGTGAGTTTTCTTCCTGAAAAATCTCTAATAATTGCTTTTTGTAAAGAAGTAGTACTGTTGTTTTTTACATTGAAATAATTTGAAGTTGGATTAGGAAATAACACGATGCTATTTTCTTCAAATACATTTTCTGGAATACTTAATGTTATCTGATTTAAAGTTAAAACTATTTTATTATTTGTTATACAAGCCAAATTAAAAGTATAATTGTTTCCGTTATAAATAGTTGATACAGTTAAAGGTAAATTACATTGTGTGATTGTTCCAGTTGTTGTAGCAACTGTGAATTCGGAATTTAAAACAGGTGCAAATCCCAAAGTAACATTTACAGTTCCGTAAAATATAGCATTTCCTTGAATTACTAATAAATCGTATAAAATGCCTTGACTAGTTCCGTTTAATTCCACATCTAAAACCGATGTTGTAGTACTTTTAAAGTCGTCTATAACAGTCAAAGTTCCTGGTGACATTCCTGGTGCAAAAGTTCCATCATTTATAAAATTAGTTCCTGATGGCAAATTTATTGTTCCGTTTCCTTTAATAATACCAGTATTAAAGTTATTCAAAACTGAAAAATCCATCGTTCCTACAGCATTTATAATAGAACCATAATTATTTACAATGCAAGAAATACTTGACACTCCAGAACCAAAAGTTTTTTTAAAAATCCCATAATTATTTAGGTTTAAACTTGAGTTATTATATATATTTTGTCCGTCAGATTTTAAATCTATAATTCCTGATGCCATATTGTTGATAGTTCCATTGTTAAAATTAAGACTACCAGAATTTGTAAAATTCATTGTTCCATTATTTACAAAATTGATATATCCATTAAGGTTTAGTTGAGAAGTAGTTGAAATATTAAAATTGAAATTATTAGTTAAATTTCCTGTTCCTACAAATGAATTTGATATCCAATTAACAGCGCCATTTCCAGTAAAATTCATTGAAACTGACGATGAAACAGTAAAAACTGTTTGTAAATTGATATTCCCGTTTACTATTCCATTTATTGCGCCGTTAACTTGTGTTGTTGAATAAATCCAAGTTAAAACAGCGTTACTTGATACATTAAAAATACTACCATTATCAAATTGTTTAAATCCTGATATATCTAAACTTCCTGTTTCAACCTGAATTGTTGAATTGTTGAAATTATGAATATCAGCTACTAATGCTGATACTCCTGAACCTATTGATTTTTTTATCAAGCCATAATTATTTATTAAATGAGTAGTTCCAGTCGATAATCCAATAGTTGTATCATCATTTTTAAAATCAATTATTCCTGAATTTTGATTGTTAATAGTACCATCGTTGAGATAAATTGTGCCATTTTGCATATTTAATTCTCCAAAATTATTTAACGTAATACCACTTTCTATAAATACCCAAGAACTGGACGATAAATTTATTGTACCATAATTATTAATTGTTCCACCACTAGTAAATCGTCCTGAATACCAATTGTAAACTACATCACTAGCAATAGTTGCAGTTGCAAGAACTCGTAAAACACCTATATGTGTAAAGTTTGAATTTCCCTCAATTGTAATAGTGTTTACAGCCGTGCCAAAATTTAGAACTACTGTACTTCCGTCAGGAATTAGAATATCTCCAGCTAGATTTACATCATCTGCTGGAGCTATACCTGAACTCCAATTAGAGTTTTCTTCCCAATTATTATTGGTTGCACCAGTCCAAATGTTTGTTTGGCCAAAAGAAATAACCGACAATAGTAAAGTAAAAAAGAGTAGAGTTTTTTTCATAATAATAATTTTTTTAAATTGATAAATGTTTGAATTAGTTTTAACAAATTTCAATCTCTTAAATTATCATTATGTAGTAATAAATGATAAATGACAATAATTAGGACAAATTAAGAAAGTACTTTTTTAAATTCAGTAGGAGTTTGACCTGTGATTTTTTTGAAAGAAGCATAAAAAGCAGATTTTGAATTAAATCCAGCTTCGAGACCAATTGACTCTAAAGTGTAAAGGGAAAAATCAGGGTTTAATAAATAATTTTTTGCTTCATCTACACGAAGTGTGTTTACAAAATCTACAAACCCAACACCCATTTCGGCATTAATAACACGAGATAAATAACTTTTACTTAAACTAAGCTCTTCGGCAATTTTATCTAAGGTTAAATTGCTGTCTAAAAATCTTTTTTGTTCAATAATTAAATGTTCTAATGCAACGATATGAATGTTTTTTTGTTTTTCTACAATAGAATATGTCGCTTTAGTTTCTTTAGAGTATTTCTTTAAAATTTTACGTTCTTCAATAATACCAAATTTATAAATACCAATATAACCCAACCAATAGGTTAAAATTGAAATTCCAATCCATAACGGATAAAAATTGACTTGTTCATCAATAATAACGGTTTTTAACATTAATGCGAGCCATATAAAAGTCAATCCAAATAAAAAAAGCACTATTTTTTTGAGCCAATTCAATTTGATTTTAATAGAATTTAAATCAAAAACATTGTTGCTTTTTTCAATTTTTTCAATTTTAAAGAAAACGATTACATAAATAATTTGATTAAAAACAATAGCTATAAATTCTATAATATTTGGTATTGGATAAAAAAAATTTAAAACCTCTTCTTTAAAATTTAACCCAACAAATATTTTGTATAAAGAACAAAAAAACAATCCAATATAGAAAGGAATAAATAGCCTTTTTTGCTTTGTAGTAATATTATTTTCTGGATATAATGATTTAATTATGTATAAATAAAAAAAACTAGGAATAATTAAGCACCAAGGAATAAACACATAATTATAAAAAAACTCTGAATCGATGAGTCCGATATCTGCAAAATAAAATTGTAAATTATTAAGCGAGAAACTAGTAATTAATGCACCTAAATAAAAATTGCTTTTGTGTTTGTATTTTTTGTTGAATACTACTACAAAAGCAAAAATTAATCCTTGTAGAATTGCTGCGAATAAGATGCTATTATAAATGTTAAAATTCAAAAGAGCCTATTTTATTTCTAAACTTTATAAATGTATTTTTACAATCCTAATTTTAATTTTGCTTTTGGCAAAATCCGTTCTACAAATTTACTATAAGCAAGGGTTGATGGATGCAAACCATCACTTGCAACGAGATTTGTTTGCTGCAAACCTAATCGTGTTAAATCGGTAATATTGATAAACGTGATGTTGTTTTGATTACAATAATTTTCGGCAAAAAGATTGTATTGATTAATACCATAAGTAATATTTTGTGCACCTTGACCATAGGGTGTAAAAGCATAATCAGGAATCGAAACTACAATAACGTTGTATTTGTTTCCTTTTGCTTTTTGAATAGCAGTTACAACCAATTCTGGAAATTCTTGTTCATATAATTCAAATGGTTTGTTTTGATATTGATTATTTACACCAATTAATAACGTTACTAAATCATAATCATTTGAAGGATTTTGAGTTGCAATTGCCGATTTAAGGTTGGTTGTTGTCCAGCCCGTTTGAGCAATTACTTTTAGCGAAATTAAATCATTATTATCTAATGTTTTTTTTATACTGTCTTTTAATTGTTCTGGAAATCGACAGGTTTCACAAACACTTTGACCAATTGTATAACTGTCACCTAAGGCTAAATATTTTACAATTTGAACAGGATTTTCGGGCTCTTTTTGAATATCAGATGAAGAGCAACCAACAAAAAGTGCAGCGAATAAAATGGTTACTATTTGAATGATTTTTTTCATTTAGAAAGATACGAAATTAAGTCAACAGGAGTTTCAATATATTCTTTTACAATTTGCAAAACGCCGTCGTCATTGGTGTCGATGAACCATTTTATGAGTGAAATTTTACCGTTTTCTATTTCTATTCCTGTAATATTTCTTGGATGAACACAACTTCCGTCGTTAAAAAAGTTAAGTTCGTTATCTTGGGGTTTAGGAAAATGTGGTCGATGTGTATGACCAACAATTGTTATTTTATTTCCATTATCGGCAATCCACTTTTTTATTCTTCGTTCTACTTTTATCGATTCAAGATAGTTTTTTGCTGGACTTGTCGGGTCTTTTATTCCCCAAACTTGTAGTGGTTTCCATAAAACGCGAACAAAAAACCTGTTGAATTTCCAACCTACATAATTAAAAAAATCGGCTTGATGTCCGTGGGTTAAAAACAATTCTTGACCTGTTTCTGAATTTTCTAAAACAATGGCTTCATTAAATGTTAAATCGGGCATTAATGGCATTTTCTTGCCTTCGGCAGTGTCAAAATAGTCAGCAAAATTCTTTTTCACAATATTTGGATTTCGATAAACCATATCGTGATTGCCCCAAATCATGTGAAGTTTGTTTTGTAAATAAAACTTCTTCATCAACAAAAAAACATTTTTATTTGTATCAAGTATATCTCTAAAAAACAGATTTTCCCATAACTCATCTCCATCACCAAGTTCTATATACTGAAAACCATTTTTGTAATAATGATTCAAAGCGTGTACATAAATATTTCGATTATTGGCAAAATCATCTGCAAAACTACCGTCACCACGATGGCAATCGCTAAATAGAATAAACTTATCCGATTTTGAAAATTGTATTCGTTTGGCTTCTTTGTATGCGCGAGTTAATCGATCTTGTGAGGACATATTTTTTGAAACCCAGATTTTTATAAATTCTTGGTACTTCAAAAATACAAAATATGTTTTTATTTATGTTATTTTTAGCCGTGATGGTAGTGAAAAGCGAATAGTATTAAAAAACTTAGTTTTTGTAATAAAAAAAGAGCGACTGAAAAGAAGCTCCTTTGTTTATGTACAAAAATGTTTTTTGATACTATTTCTTGAAACGAACAGCACGATTAGCTCCTTATTTCTTGGCTGTCATCATCTTACTATCTTTTAAAACGCCAAAATCATTTTCTAAAGTAAGTTGGTAGATGTAATTTCCAGTTGCAAACTTTCTATTCTCATTAAATGGGATTTGATGTTCTCCAGTTGCTAATTT
>JAYTVI010000170.1:0-4041 GCA_043744095.1 Flavobacterium sp. | reverse complement strand
ATCAATTGACTGTGTTGTTTTTGGTTTTCACGATAATTCGCTGAAAGTTTTATTAATACAATCAAAGCATAAAAAACTATGGATGCTTCCTGGTGGTTATATTTTGAAACAAGAAAATTTGAATGATGCTGCTAATAGGATATTAAAAGTTAGAACTGGAGCTGAAAATATATACCTACAACAATTTAGAGTATTTGGTGATTTGAATCGCTCTGAAGAATTTTTTGAGGAATTTCCGGATACACTCTGGAACAAACAGCGTTTTATTTCAATCGGATTTTATGCTTTAGTTGATTACTCAAAAGTAAATTTGGTTATAGATGAATTTTCATTAGAATGTGAATGGAAATCAATTGAAGAAGTTTCAGATTTTGCAATGGATCATAAAAGAATTTTTGAAAAAGCATTGATAACTCTTCGCAAACAATTGATTCATAAGCCTATTGGGTATAATTTGTTACCTGAAAAATTCACTATGCCTGAACTTCAAAAATTATACGAAATCATTTTAGGAAAAAAATTAAATAGAGGAAATTTTTACCGAAAAATGTTGCGGTATGACATTTTAATAAAATTGGATGAAACCCGAAAAGGCGGTGCACACAAAGCTCCCGATTTGTATAAATTTGATGTTGAAAAACACGAATTTGCATTACAAAACGGATTTAATGAAGGTTGGTAAAATTTATTTTTTAAAACTTTGATTTTTATTTACAACAAATTTGTAATTTGATGTAGTATTATTTTTATCAGATAATAATAGTATATATAAACCATCTGCTAATTTTTGAACGTTAATAATTTTCAAATCTTCACCTTCATATGTTTGAATTATTTTGCCCTGTAAATCGTAAACTACTGCCTTTTTTATAATAGAGTTTTCAGCTCTGAATTCTAAATATGATGAAGCAGGATTAGGAAAAATAGTGATTTTTGATAAATTAAAATCTTCAACACCTACATTAGTTTCTAAACTATATATTGTTGTTGCAATTGGAAAGCCACTGAATAAATTTGGTGTATTATAAACAATCAATTTATTTTGAAGATTTGATAATTCACTTATGTAAAGATAAGAAGCATTAGGTTCATTTAATAAAACTGTACCTTCTTCGTTTACAATGTTTGATTCATAATATCCACCATTTAATGTGTTTGAGGAGCAAGAATATTCTAATTCAACTAGATTGTCAGAATTAAATTTTGTTTCTGATGCATGTACACTAGTAATCGAACCAAATCCAGAAAATGGAATTGGTGTAATAATTGTTTTCCACAGAGTATGATTGCTATTATAAATTATTGTTTCTGCTACAACAGGAACATTTAAATTATAGCTATTTTTTTTGGTATCATAATATTTTTCACCCGAAATTTCTAGCTTTACCCTTTCTACACTTCCGTCATAAGTGTGTTCTAGAGTTAAACTTGGGCAACTAAATATTTGAGTTTCTCCACTATTAGTTGAATTTGTATAAGCCATCAATTTATTAGATAAACCATCAACTTTACTTAAAGTAATATTTCGAGCATTATCAACTGTCAATAAAGTTATACCGTTTTCATTAATTATTTTAGATTGACTTGTCGAATTTTGTCCATTGATATAATATCCGTAACCAACCTCAATTAGGTTATTATCATTAATTTGATTTTCTGATAAAAAAGATATTCCAGAAAAACTATAACCTTCTGGCTTAGTGAGAGTAATACTTTTCCAAAATGAGTAATCAATATTATATAAAGTTACAATACCATTTACTGAATTGAAAGTATAGTATTTTATACCAGAATTTTCTAACTTTATTCTATTCGTTTCACTATCAGTTGAAGTGTGTTCTAGTAATAAATCAGGCACAGAATATACATTACTTTCTGATGTTGTCTTAGATATAATTTTAGTAGCAAGTCCTTCTTGTTCATTTACTAATAGTGATGAGCAATTATCAACACTCAATAAAACCGTTCCTTCTTCATTTATTATTTTGCTTTGATATATATATGCTGAATTTCCTGATGAATATGTTGTATAAGAAATTTCAATTAGATTATCAGCGTTAATCTTTGTTTCAGAAATGTGATTTATGCCTATATTATAAGTATTTGTTGGTACAGAAAGCACGACTGTTTTCCAAAAAGAATGATTGGCATTAAAAAATTCTATTTGATGAGTTCCATTATTCACTAAATAGTATTTTTCACCCGAATTTTCTAAAACAATTCTAGAAATATAACCATTATAATAGAAATGTTCATAAGTGATTTGACCTGAAACAATTGAAGAAAATAATAAGACGAAAAAAAGTAATTTTAGTTGCATAATAGTCTCTTTTTATCAAAAATAAGAATTTTTGACAAACAAAATTATTTTAAAGATATAAATTACAAAAAATAATTTTTAGAATATCATTAATTAAAAATTTTTCCCTAACAATCAGCCATATTTACAGCAATTGCCAATCCTCCTTCGGAAGTTTCTTTGTATTTAGAGTTCATATCTTGAGCGGTTTTCCACATTGTATCAATAACTTTATCTAACGGAACTTTGGCATTTTTGGCATCGGTTTCCATTGCCAATTCGGCTGCATTTATAGCTTTTATAGCACCCATTGTATTGCGTTCTATACACGGAATTTGAACCAAACCACCAATAGGATCACAAGTTAAACCAAGATGATGTTCCATAGCAATTTCGGCTGCCATCAAAACCTGATCTGGAGTACCACCCATAACTTCACACAAAGCAGCAGCTGCCATTGCCGATGAAACTCCAATTTCTGCTTGACAACCACCCATTGCTGCTGATATAGTCGAACCTTTTTTGAAAATACTTCCAATTTCGCCTGCAACCAACAAAAATTGTTTGATTTCTTTTTCACCTGCTTTATGATTTTCTATTACTAAATAATACATCAAAACCGCAGGAATTACGCCAGCACTTCCGTTTGTTGGTGCAGTTACAACTCTTCCTAATGCCGCATTTACTTCGTTTACTGCTAATGCAAAACAAGAAACCCATTTTAGAATTTGACGAAATTTAACTTCGGTTTTTCTAATTTCTTCTAACCAAGTTTGAGGAGAATTATAATTGGCCAAACCAATCAAATTTTGGTGCATATCAAAAGCTCGACGACGAACATTTAAACCTCCAGGAAGAATTCCTTCTGAGTGACATCCAATATACATACATTCTAGCATTGTATGCCATATTCGCATTAACTCTTTGTCAATTTCGGTTTCAGTACGCATAGAAAGTTCGTTTCTATGAACGATTTCAGAGATTGTTTTGTTTTCTTTAATCGTAAAATTTAAAAGTTCTTCAGCTTTATTTATAGGAAATGGGAAACTAAATTTTATTTCCGATTTTTTCTTAGCATTTGTACGTTCTTCGACAACTACAAATCCGCCACCGATAGAGTAATAGGTGTTTTTATATTGATTTTCATTGGTTAAAAAAGCTGTAAATAATAATCCATTTGCGTGAAAAGGAAGGAAGTTTTTATTGAAAACGATGTCTTGCAAAAAGTAAAACGGAATTGTGAATTCATTACCTAATTTGATTTCGTTTTTATCTTCAATTTCTTTAATAATTCCAGCAATATTTTGAACAGGAATAAATTCAGGATCTTGACCTGATAAACCTAGCATTACTGCCAAATCTGTAGCGTGACCTTTACCTGTTAAAGAAAGCGAACCATACAAATCTACTTTTATTCGAGTTACATTTTGAAGAATATTTTCTGTACGAAGTTCTGACAAAAAACGTTCAGCTGCACGCCAAGGTCCAAGAGTATGAGAACTTGATGGTCCGACTCCAATTTTCAGCATGTCAAAGACAGAAATACATTCTTCCATATTTTAATTTTTTAAACAAAGATAATTGAATATTGTATTGAATTTAACTTTAATAGAGATGATAAAAGTATTGTATTTGTAAAATTACATTAATAATTTATCAACACTACAACGTTTTCGTAAGTGTTTATTAAAAAATAAAATACGTAAGTTTAGTTTATTTGCATATTTTTAACATATTATTTT
>JAYTVI010000169.1:0-14574 GCA_043744095.1 Flavobacterium sp. | reverse complement strand
AATAGATTCTTCGAGTATCAATTCGAGTTTTTTTAAGATATTAGATACCAATCAAAACACGATAGACAGTACTTTTTATTCAGTAAATTTTCAAAAAGGGACATTGGTTTTTAATGAAAATTTTGCCAATCGTTCAGATACTTTAATCGTTCAGTTTTTAAAATATCCTAGTTTTTTGACCAAGCAGTACAGCATTTATGATGATTCTAGAGTGGTAAGCAATGAAGTAGGGCAAAACAATTTATATAAAATTGCCAATGATGCTGTAAAGAAATTTGTTCCTTTTGATGGGTTGAATACCTCAGGAAGCATCACACGTGGAGTTACCATCGGAAACAATCAAAACGCTGTCTTAAATTCTAATCTTGATTTGCAGATTACCGGTAAAATATCTGATAAAGTGAGTCTTCGTGCATCCATTCACGACAGTAATATTCCGTTGCAAGAAGGTGGATATTCTCAAAAACTGGACGAATTTGATCAAATTTTTATAGAACTTTTTAGTGACAAATGGAATATTCGTGCAGGAGATTTGTTTTTAGAAAACAAGAAATCACGGTTTTTAAATTTTAATAAAAAAGTACAAGGTATTGCTACCAATTTCAATTTAGGCAAAGAAGGAAACAAAACCAATGTTTTTGCTTCGGCAGCTTTGGTTCGTGGGCAATATGCTAAAAGTACTTTTGTTGGGCAAGAAGGCAATCAAGGACCATATAAATTGAAAGGTCCTAATGGAGAATTATTTATTTTGGTTATTTCGGGTTCAGAACGTGTATATATCAATGGAATTCTCCTAAAACGAGGTGAAAATAATGATTATACGATTGATTATAATGCTGGCGAAATAATTTTCACTTCCTTGTTTCAAATCACTTCCGAAATGAGAATTAGTATTGAATACCAATTTTCGGACCGAAATTATTCTCGTTTTGTAACCTATTTTGGTGCTTCACACGAAAGAGAAAAATGGAGTATTGGTGCCAATGTCTATTCTGAAAACGATATTAAAAACCAATCCTTACAACAAAATCTATCTGCCGAGCAAGCACAAATTTTGGTCAATGCTGGCGATGATACTTCTTTAATGAATGCCCAATCAGCATATGTTGATAGCTATTCTGAAAATAAAATTTTATATAAAAAAACTATAAATAGTGGTGTTGAGGTTTTTGAACAATCAAATAATCCGCAAGATGTTTTATACAATGTAAAATTTAGTTTGGTTGGTGATAAACAAGGAAATTATGTTCTATTGAACGCAACAGGAATAGGTAAAATTTATGAATTTAAACCACCAATAAACAATATCAAACAAGGTAATTACGAACCAATTATTAGATTAGTTGCTCCAACAAAAATTCAAATTGCCACACTTTTCGGAAAATATAACCCATCAGAAAAAACAGTTGTCGATTTTGAGTTAGGAGTAAGCAACAACGATTTGAATTTATTTTCCATCCAAAACGACAATAATAATCAAGGTATTGCTGGAAAAATAAACGCAAAACAACGCCTTTTTTCAAAAAAATGGAATGTAGATGCGTTTGCAAATTTTCAGTTTGTACAGAAAGATTTCAGAACAATAGAACGTCTTTTTAATATTGAATTTAATCGAGATTGGAATAGTACTACAATTTCAGGCAATCAACGTTTTTTGATTTCGGGGTTGAATTTTACTCTGCCAGAAAAAGGAACATTAACCTATCAGTTTGAAAATTTAAATTTCTCAGATAATTTTTCTGGAAATCGCCACGTGATAAACGCATTGTTTAAACTCAATAATTGGAATATTCAAAACCAAGGAAGCTATTTGAAAAGTGATGGCGAAGTAGCAAAATCTAATTTTGTTAGAAATCAATTTCAAGCCAAATACCACTATAAAACCAACTGGATTGGTGGTTTGACAAGATTTGAAGACAATCAAGAAAAGATAAAACTAACCAATAGTTTGTCGGCTTTAAGTCAGCGTTTTGTAGAATATGGTTCGTTTGTTGGTCGTGGCGATAGTACAAAAGTTTTTGTAGAATTGGGTTATTTGAACCGTGTTAATGATAGTATTCAAACCAACAACTCAATCAATTTTCTAAAAAGAGTTAACACATCACAATCATATTATCTTAAATCAAAACTGATTAAAAATAGTAAAAGCGAATTGTCTGTTTTTGTGAATTATAGAAATCTTAAATATACAGATGCTAGTCGAGGAAAAGAACCTTCATTAAACTCAAGAATCTTGTATAACGATCGTTTTTTTAATCAATTGATTCAAACTACAGTTGCTTTTGAAACCATTTCTGGCACCATTGCCCAACAAGAATTTACTTATTTAGAAGTCGATCCAGGTCAAGGAGTTTATACTTGGAACGATTATAACTCCAACGGAATTCAGGAATTACAAGAGTTTGAAGTTGCACCATTTCAGGACCAAGCCAAATATGTTCGGATATTTTTACCCAACCAAATTTTTGTAAAAACCCACGAAGTCAAATTTTCAAAATCAGTAATTTTTAATCCCAATCAATGGCAAAACAACAATGGTTTTAAGAAGTTATTATCTTTTTTTTACAATCAAATGTCGTATGCTATAGACCGAAAAATAAAACGTGATGGCGATAATTTTGATCTGAATCCTTTCAATAAAAGCTCCAATAATGAATTAGGATTAAATAATAGTTTAAGAAACAGTTTGTTTTATAATCGAGGCAAACAAAAGCATTCTGTAACTTTTACATTTCTGATGAGTCGTGCCAAAAATTTGCTTTCTGTTGGTTCGCAAGAAAACAGAAACAGTTCTCACCAGTTGCAATATGCTCATTTGCTCAAAAAGTTTTGGTTGTTTGGGTTTTCCGGAAAAATACAAAAATCGATTACTGATGTAGAAAATTTTGAAGCCCGAAATTATTTTATAAAATCCTATCAGTTGGCACCAAAAGTATCTTATATATTTTCGCCAAATGCAAGTTGGGATGTGTTTTATGAATTTCAGAATAAAGACAATAAAATCGGTGAATTTGAAAATCTGAATCAAACGAGAGTTGGAACCTCTTTTACATATAGTAATGAGAAGAAATTTTCTATGAATGGTGAGTTTTCGTTATATAAAAACAAATTCAATGGCAATGCTGCTTCACCAGTTGGTTTTCAAATGCTTGAAGGCTTACAACCAGGGCAAAACCTTACTTGGAGATTGCTAATTCAAAGAAACCTAACCAAATATTTAGACATTAATTTAAACTATCAAGGTCGAAAAAGCGAAACCAGTCAAGCAATTCATACTGGTAGTGTACAGCTAAGAGCTTATTTTTGATTTTTTTTTGATTTATTCAAAATAATTATATTAATTTTATTCTAAATTAAATTTAAATCAAACTTTTATTATGAAAAAATTAGTGTTATTATGTTTTCTGCTTGTGTTTTCTAACAGTTTTTATGCTCAAGAAACTAAAGCGAAAAAAGCTACAAAAGCTAAAACTGAAAAAGTAGCTAAAGCTAAAAAAGAAAAAGCAGAACCGAAAGAGAAGAAAGAGCCAAAAGCCAAAAAAGAGAAAGCTGAGCCAAAGGCAAAAAAAGAGGTTGCAGAAAAAGTTACAAAAACAAAAGCAGATGTAAAAGATAAAGCTACAAAAGCTAAAAAAGAAGTTGAAGAAAAAGTTTCTAAAACTAAAAAAGACGGAACTGTAGACAAGCGTTTTAAAGAAGCTACTAAAGAAAGTAAAGAAAAAACAACTAAAGCAACAAAAGAAGTAGCAGAAAAAACTACAAAAACCAAAGCTAAAGTTAAAAAAACAGTTGCTGAAGAAAAAGAAGATATGAAAGAAACAGCTGCTTCAAAAGCTGCTGAGAAAAAAGTTGCAGATAAAGTAACAGGACAATACAATGGTAAAAAAGTATTTACTGGACCAAGAGGTGGTAGATATTATATCAACAAAAACGGAAATAAAACCTATATTTCTGACGATAAATAGAGTTCAAAATCTTTGTATAAAAAAAAGCATCAACTTGTGGTTGATGCTTTTTTTTTGGTTTATTTAACCTTAGTTTCCAAAACCAATTCTAAAACCTAACTGAATATTAGGAACCGTTTCTTTTGTTGATGCTATACCTACATTTACATTTGAAGTATTATAATCATAGGTTGAAACTAAATATTCTCGTTTTACACTTGCCATACCAACTCCGATAAAAGATTCAAAAGTAATGTTTGAATCTTGAAAAATTTGTTTTCCAATTATCAAAGAAATACCAGTTTTGGTTTTAGAGTCTTTATTACCATTAATTAGAGCAATTTCTTCTGTTGAATTTGTTTTATAATCTCTATTAGTAGTTTTTGAAAATAATTGAAAACCAAAAGACCAACCTTCTATTGCATCATAATCTGAAGATGGATAATATTTGATAGCAGCTCTAAAAGCACTACCTAATGCTGGTTTTGTGCCTGAATCATCATAATAGCCATCTATGTTATCAGATGATAAACCTTCGTTTCCAAAAAAGGCATAAGTAACCCCAGCAGAACCTTCGACACTAAATTTTTTTGCAATACGAAATTCGGCAATAACAGGAAATTCGCCAGTAATAATACTAAAAAGATCTGTTTTTACAGCCCATTTATAAGAGTTGTCTGTTTTTTTAACTGTTGATGCTTCGCCACTTGGCGTATAGACTTTAATTCTAGATGGTGTTGATTCTTCAGTAGTTTTTGTTTGTGCAATCGTTACAACTGAAAATAGTAAGGCAGAAAATAGAAGTAATTTATGTTTCATAAGATGATTTAAATTTGTTTGGTTGCGAAAATAATGTATTTTCGCATTAAAATTACACCAAAATTATGAAATGTTTTAACTTTATCTTATTGCTACTTACAATAAGCGTTAGTGCTCAAAAAATTGAACTCAAATGGGCAGAAAAAATAAATACCAAAGGAGAAGTTTATATTCTTGGAGGTAAAGATGGTAAATACTATACACGACATAGAGACAAAGACAAACAATTGGTTTGTAGAACCTATGACAAAAATTTAGTTTTAAAAAATGAAGAAGTTGTTACTTTTGATTTAGACGAAAAAAAATACAACTATCAAGGTGCTTATTTTCTAAAAGATAAAATTGTACATTTTATTGTTGAAAATAAAAGAAAAGAAGACAAAAACTATTTGTATGCTGGAATTACAGATTTGAATCTAAAAACTAGAGATAAAACCCTTGTAATTGATGAAGCAGATGAAGATGCTTATCCTTTTGGCGCTAGAAGTGTTTCTCCAGATTCTACAAAAGTGGTTGTTTATAACGAATTGAAAGGAAAAAGAAAAGATCCTAGCACGCTAAACTTTAAAGTATACAATAGTACGTTTACAGAAGTGTTGCTCAACAAATCAGCTCAATTACCAATTAAAGCAAAAAACTTTAGTACAGAGTCTATAAGTGTAGATAATTTTGGAAATGTATATGTTTTAGCAAAAGTAATTAAAGAAAAAGACGAGAGACAGAAAGACCAGAGCGGGTATTATTATAAACTAATTGCCTTCAATAATACAGATACTCCAAAAGAATTTGACTTTGATTATCCGAACAAAGATATCGAATCAATTGATGTGATTCCTGGTGACAACAATACATTTATCTGTACTGGATTTTTAAAAATATTAAATTCAGGTTTCTTTGGAAAAGGAAAGAAAACGCTAATCTCTGACGAAATGTTTTCTTCAATAATTGATTGTAAAACCCTTACACTAAAATCAGCTAAAAACTACGAATTAGAAGGGTTATATCCAGAAAAACCAAAAAAATCAGAAGATTATGTGCCTTATAAAGTAAGAGATATTTTCGTTAGAAAAGATGGAGGAACTGTTGTAGTTGCAGAACAATACAAACTTGTAATAATTCAGCATACTACACAATATGGTACGACAACAACATACAGGTATTATTATTGTGATATTGCAGTTATCAACATTAATAGTAAATCTGAAGTAGAATCGGTATCAAAAATGCCAAAATACCAATTGAATGCTGCAAATCCTTCTATAATTTCAACTTATGTTGACGGAACGACTTATATCGTTTATGAGGATTTAGAAAAAAATGCAGAAGCAGAAAACGATAAGGAAACCAAACGAAGTACAAGCTCAATGTTTTCGTCAAGTTCTAAAAATGCTTTATTTTTATTGTCTATTGCACCAAGTGGCGAAATGAAAAAAGAAATTATTTACTCCTATAAAGAAAGTAAAATACGACCAAATATAACAGGAAGTAGAGTAATTAGCAAAAATGAAATTATGCTTAATGCCAATGACCAAGTTGGGGTTTTAAGTATTATAAAATAACATTAAAGGAATTTATTGTATAAAAGCATCAACTTTATGGTTGATGCTTTTTTTATGAATTTATTGTATTGTTTCTAAAACTTTCAATAAATAATAGTTTGTACAACACCTTCGAAACATTTATAGCCATTAAAAAAACAAATTGTTTTATAATCGTAAATGGTATTATTTTACCAAAAAACCAATAAAATAAAGTTATAAAAAAAACACTTGAAAAGTATTCAAGTGTTTTTTGTGGAGAATACCGGATTCGAACCGGTCACCTCTTGCCTGCCAGGCAAGCGCTCTAGCCAAATGAGCTAATCCCCCATTTTTTAAAAATATAGATTAAAATGCTGTACTTAAAGACAATCCTATTCCGGTACTTTCTGGTACATTTCTACAAACACCTCCAACACACACCAATCCGCCTCTTTGTCTACCATAATTCAATGCAATTCGAGTCGCTTTTTTCCTAAAAGCACCACCAAAATTATAATAGTGGTTTCTTAATTCTGGATCATCATTTCCGTAATTGTACATATCCATTCCGAAAAAAGACCATTTTGAATTTAAATTAAATTCAACTGTGGCTGCAGCCCAATTTTTTTTGTTAGCATCAGCCCACATTTGCTCAGCTTGAAAACGAACAGAACGAGAATTATTAATTTTATAAGTTGCTTCTCCAGCCAGAATATTGGTTTTTACCAATCCGTAAGTTTCTGCAATAAGTTTTTCATTATAATATTGATTGATGTAAGTAAACCCAGTATGCCATTTGTCACTTAATTTTTTTGTGATTTCAATATTATAATCTGAGAAATATTTTTTTCCTAAACCAAGAAAATCGGTTTTATAGTCCTTTTTAGGCAAATAAAAATCTCCAGCAAGTGCAAACCAATTTGAGGCATTTACGGCAACTTTAGTCCCAAATTTACCGCCTAAAACAGTTCCTTTTTTAAAATTATAAAACACATCAACTTGACCGCCAATTTCTCCTGCTTTTAGTAATGTTTCATCAGCCAAACGAACATTTGGTTGCGCCTGAAAAACATAAATATTGGCTAAATTATAATGGTGTTGTTTGGTCAAACTCGGAATAAAATTCAATATTCTATCATTATAAGCATTTCCTTTTGCAGCTCTTTCTGAGAAAAACGACATGTTTTCTAGTCGTCTAAAAGTACCATCAATACCAAAACCTTTTTTAGAATAACCTAAATTGAGCAGCAATGCACTTCCGGGTTTTATAAAATTGTTTTTTACTTGACCTGTAAATTCTACAATAGCATCGTCTGATTTATAATTGTATTCGGTTGAGGCATAGAAAGAGTTGTAAGTAAAGTTCAATCTTCCTGCATATGCAGTTGTTAATCTTTTAAAATTTGGATCTATTATCGAGTTAATTGCTTCGTCTCGTCCTACATAACTCAAACCTAGACTTAGTTCTGTAGTTTCAAATTTTAATATTTTAGAAAGTTCAAACTCAGTATCCAATCCATAAATATCACTTTTTGCAACATCAAATCCTGTTCTTTGTTTGCCATAAACTGCTTTTAATTTTAAAAAGTTGGTTGGTGTAAAAATTATTCTTCCTCCGCGTAATGCATTATTGATGCCTAAAGATCGGTCTTCCCATCCTCTTAGAAGTAATCCACTTCCGAATTGTTCGTAAAAATATCCAGCAGTTACTTCTATTTTTTCGTTTTTGTATTGCAAGAAATAGGTGGCAACATTAGTGTTTTCAAATTTCGGATTGTAATTCAACAAAGCCTTATCTTCATACGATTCTCCTTGAATTCCGGCTGTCCAGTTTTTGTATTTTAAATTCAAAAACAAATAATTATTAGATCGAAGTGGGGTTTCAGGATGAATTACATTTAGTTGAATGTCGTTCAAATACCATTGAGAATTTGATTCAAATCCCCCAAATATATTGATTTTCTGTTCTTTAGATTTTTCTTGTGCAAAGACTGAAAATGTAGAAAATGCAAATAAACAAACAATTAGATTCTTCATCAATTATAGCGTTTTCAGTTTTTCTAATAATTCGTTTTCATTTCCTGGTACATAACCATTTTGAATATGAACAATCAAACCATTTTTTACTACAATTGTATATGGAATATTTACGATAGACATTGCTCTTTTGAAATCTTGGTTGGTGTCTAATAAAATTTTATAATCCCAACCTTTTCCATTTACCAATGGTTTTACTCTTTTTTGCGTTCTAGAGTCATCTGTTGCTACGGCTATAATTTCAAAATTGACACTTTTTTTCCATTCTTCCTGCAAATCGTTCATTTCTTCCAATTCGCTGATACACGGAGTACACCAAGTTGCCCAAAACGAAAAAATATATATTTTATCTTTTTCAGAATAATCGCTTTGAAGCGAAATAGTTTTTCCTTCAAGGTTAGGTAAACTTAGATTAGGCAATTGTTTTTGAGCAAATAAATTAAACCCAATAAAAAGTAATAGTATTTGAAATTTATTCATAATTGTCTAATTTTGTATACAAATAAATAAATTATTATTATCAAAGTAAAATTTAATTTGTTTTATTTGTAATAATTAAAAAACAAACTAGCTGTTATGAAATTTATAAAATATATGTTGCTCATAATCACAGTGGTAATTGAGGTTTCATGTGCAGATACAAATGCTATTTATTCTGAAATTAAAATAGATGATAGTGTTGATGCACCAACAGTTTCAGGTCAGTTTAAAAAACATGTTTTAATTGAAGATTATACTGGTACTTGGTGCGGAAATTGTACCAGAGTTTCCTATGGTATTCAACAAGTATTGGAACAATCAGACAAAGTTGTCGCTGTTGGTATTCACAATGGTAATGATCCGTATCATTTTGCAAATATTTTACCGCTAAAAAATTTAGTTTCACCAAACAATGATTTACAATTGCCGATTGCTCGTTTAAACAGGACTATTGTTTGGACAGAACCAGACACAAATGTTACCCAAGTAAAAAACTTAACTAGCAACAATTGTGGTTTAGGATTGGCAATGAATTCTACCGTAAGTGAAGGAACAATTAACTTAGATGTTAGTGTAAAATTTTCTCAAAATTATTCCGGATTACGATTGGTAGTTTATCTTTTAGAAAATAATTTAATATACAAGCAAGAAGATTATACAACACTATATGGCTTGGTATTTCCACAACATACTATTCAAGGATTTGTTCACAACCATGTATTGAGAACTGCATTAACAGACCTTTTAGGAAATCAACTTACCGGTACTGCTTTTGATAAAACGGTAACTTCAAATTTTAACATACCTATACCAACAAATATTAGTAATCCAGCAAACATCAGTTTTGTAGCTTTTGTTGTAGATGCTAATAATTTGGTGGTCAATGTAAGAGCATCAAAACCTAATGAATCACTTGGTTTTGAAGAAAACCCTTAAGAATTTTGGTCGCTTTATAAGTGACCTTTTTTTTTAAAATAACATTTCTCTTTTTAAAAAGTAACTACATTTGCATTCAAATATAACAGCAATGAGTAACATCAGAATTACCAAACAATTTTCATTCGAAACAGGTCACGCACTTTACGGCTATGACGGAAAATGCAAAAACGTACACGGACACAGTTATAAACTTTCGGTAACTGTGATTGGAACGCCAATAACCGATTCTAATAATGTGAAATTCGGAATGGTAATTGATTTTTCTGATTTGAAAAAAATTGTTCGTGAAGAAATTGTAGATATCTTTGATCACGCTACAGTATTCAATAAAAATACACCTCACGTTGAATTGGCTCAAGAATTAAAAAATCGTGGGCATCACGTAATTTTAGTTGAATATCAGCCAACTAGTGAAAATATGGTGATTGATTTTGCAAAAAAAATTCAAGACCGATTGCCAAACGATATTCAATTACATTCGTTACGACTGCAAGAAACAGAAAGTTCGTTTGCCGAATGGTTCGCATCAGATAATTTGTAATTTTCAAAATCTTATATTTACAAAATGCAATTATCAAATAATAAAAAAATCTATTTCGCATCAGATCAGCATTTTGGAGCCCCAACTCCTGAAGCGAGTTTTCCTCGTGAGCAAAAGTTTGTAGCTTGGCTAGATGAAGTTAAGAAAGATGCGGATGCTATTTTTTTACTTGGCGATTTGTTTGATTTTTGGTTTGAATATAAAACCGTTGTTCCAAAAGGATTTATTAGAGTTTTAGGGAAATTAGCTGAAATTCGTGATAGTGGAATTCCAATTTATTTTTTTGTAGGAAATCACGATTTATGGATGAATGATTATTTCGAAAAAGAATTAAATATTCCGGTTTATCACGACAATCAAGAGTTTACTTTCAACAATAAAACGTTTCTAATTGGTCATGGCGACGGAAAAGGTCCAGGTGATAAAGGGTATAAACGAATGAAGAAAGTATTTGTACATCCGTTTTCAAAATGGTTGTATCGTTGGTTACATCCCGATGTGGGTATGAAATTAGCTCAATATCTTTCGGTAAAAAACAAACTAATTTCTGGCGATGAAGATGTCAAGTTTCTTGGAGAAGATAACGAATGGTTGGTTGTATATTCTAAACGAAAACTAGAAAAAAAACATTATAACTATCTCATTTTTGGACATCGTCATTTGCCAATGGTATTAAAAGTGGGCGAAAATTCAGAATATGTAAACCTAGGTGATTGGATTGGCTATTTTACTTATGGTGTTTTTGATGGTGAAAATTTTGAATTAAAAAAATTTGAAAATTAATTCCCACTTTCAAGTGCTTCAACTTCTTTTTCTAAGTCTAGTTTTCTAAATGAAGGCAAAACAAGTGCTGTTGCAGTTACTGTTATTAACGTTAATATTCCTCCAAAAACTACAGCAGTTACAGTTCCCATCAATTTTGCAGTAATGCCGCTTTCAAAAGCACCCAACTCATTTGATGAGCCAACAAAAATAGAATTTACAGAGGCAACTCGACCACGCATATGGTCTGGAGTGTGCAATTGCAAGATTGTATTTCTAATTACAACCGAAACGCCATCAAAAATGCCACTAAAAAATAAGGCAATTACTGAAACCCAAAAATAGGTGGAGATTCCAAAAACAATAATACAAATCCCGAATAGGAAAATGGCGCTTAATAATTTTATGCCTGCTTTTCTATTCAAAGAAATATAGGCTGAAAAAAACATTGTTATAACAGCACCAACAGCTGGTGCAGCTCTCAAAATGCCAAATCCTTCTGACCCAACTTTAAGGATATCTTGAGCAAAAATAGGTAACAATGCCATTGCACCACCAAACAAAACCGCAAACATATCAAGAGAAATTGCGCCTAATATCGTCTTGTTTTTAAAAACAAATTTCACACCTTCTTTCAAACTTTCAAAAACAGCTTCGCCAATTTTTGGGTTAAGAATTGGTTTTTTTTCAATTTGAGTAAGCAATACCATAGCAATTATAGAAAACAGAAAAACCAAACACATCGACCAATGTACTCCAATAATTCCTATCGAAAAACCAGCAATTGCTGGACCAAACATAGCACCCATTTGCCAAACCGAACTACTCCAAGTAGATGCATTTGGGTATATTTTTTTAGGAACAATCAAGGATAATAATGAGAATATAGTTGGACCAAGAAAGGAACGTACCAAACCTCCCAAAAACACTAAAAAGTAGACAATATACAAGGTTGTAGAAAGATTGAGTTTTGATTGAGTTGTTGGCAAAGTCACTAGAAACAATCCTAAACTTACGATGCTAAAACCGATTATACATTTCTGTAACAATCCCTTTTTTTCATTTTGATCAACAATATGTCCAGCAAATAATGCCATTGCAATTGCTGGAATTATTTCCATTAAACCAATTATTCCTAGTGATAACGGATTTTTGGTTAGACTATAAACTTCCCATTCAATAATCACAAATTGCATTGACCAAGCAAAAACCATTGCAAAACGCATTATCAAAAATACATTAAATTCTTTGTAGCGTAATGCAGCATATGGATCGTTTTTTTTCATTTTTTTAGGCTCTCAAATCTTTTAATCTCAATTGTATTGTTACATTTCCATTAAATTCGTTTTCATCAATGCAATAAACGGCTTCAAATGGTTTTTTGTTTTTTACATCTTCCACTTTCGTTCCTAATCCAAAACCAATGGCGCTATAGCCTTCACTATTTTGTTGTTTTACAAATAGTTTTAAATGTTCATCATTTTTACCTAATGGTTTGGCATAACCTGTATCTTTTATGCTTTTGCTTAAAAAAACGGGTGTCATATTTTGTGGCCCAAAGGGTTCGAATTGATTTAAAAGACGAATTATTTTTTCGTTAATATCGGATAATTCAATTTCTAAATCAACAGAAATTTCTGGGATTAATAAATCTGGAGGAATTGTTTTTTGAACTTCATTTTCAAACGCCTCTTTAAAATTTTCATAGTTTTTTGATGCCAAAGTCATTCCTGCTGCATACATATGTCCGCCAAATTGTTCCAAATGTTCGGCGCAAGCTTCTAAAGCATTGTAAACATCAAAATCTTTTACAGAACGTGCAGAAGCTGCAAGTTTATCACCACTTTTTGTAAACACAATTGTCGGACGATAATAGGTTTCTGTCAATCGCGAAGCTACAATTCCGATAACGCCTTTGTGCCAATTTTCTTGATAAACAACAGTTGTGAATTTGTCTTTTTCGTTGTTGTTTTCAATTTGCGAAAGTGCTTCAATGGTTATTTGTTTGTCTAAATCTTTTCGGTCGGCATTGTGTTGTTCAATTTCAGACGCAAAAATTTCTGCTTGTTTTAATTCGAATTCGGTTAATAAAGCAACCGCTTCGTTTCCGTGTTTGATTCTTCCTGCAGCGTTAATTCTGGGTGCAATAATGAAAACAACATCGGTAATTGTCAATACTTTTTTCTTTATATTTTGACCCGAGACCGAAGGTCGAACAGACGAAGTAATGAGTGCTTTTATTCCTGGTCGCGGATTGGAATTGATAACTTCCAAACCAAATTTTGCCAAAACTCTATTTTCTCCTGTCATCGGAACAATGTCAGCAGCAATTGCTGTGGCAACCAAATCTAAATAAGGAATTAAATCTAAAACGGATTGATTTCTATGTTCTGCCAACGCTTGAATGAGTTTGAAACCAACACCACAACCGCAAAGTTCGTCATAAGGATAAGTACAATCGTCACGTTTTGGGTCTAAAACTGCGACTGCATTGGGTAAATCTTTTCCTGGTCGATGGTGATCACAAATGATAAAATCGATATTTCTTTCTTTGGCATAAGCCACGTGATCAATAGATTTTATTCCGCAATCTAAAGCAATTATTAACGAAATTCCGTTGTCGTCAGCATAGTCAATTCCTTTATAGGAAATTCCGTAACCTTCATCATATCTGTCCGGAATATATGTTGCAACGTTTGGATAATAACTTTTTAAATAAGATGAAACCAACGAAACAGCTGTTGTTCCATCGACGTCATAATCGCCAAAAACGAGAATATTCTCTCCGTTTTCAATTGCTTTTTCAATTCGAGAAACCGCTTTATCCATATCTTTCATCAAATACGGATTGTGCAAATCGTTTAATGTTGGTCGGAAAAAAGTTTTGGCTTGTTCGTAAGTTGAAATTCCTCTTTGTACTAATAAAGTTGCAATAATTTCGGGAACTTGAAGTTCGTTTTGTAGTTTCTGAACTTGTTCTTTTTCTGGCTTCGATTGTAATGTCCAACGCATAGTTTAATTATGAATTTAAAATTATGAATTATGTTATTTTGGCGTATAAATTTTTGTAAAGGTATAAATATTATTTATTTGAATAGTAGAGTAGGGTTTTATAAAAATAATATTTAGTTTTAAATTAATAATGTTAATTATAAAAAGCAATTTTAATTAAAAAAAGTTGTTTGTGATTAACAATTTAATCTATTAATTGTTAAATACACTTAACAATTATTGCAGAGCTTCACCATCAAATGAAATTCTGTCCCAATCAAAAATCATAAAATTTCTAATGTTTAGATGGTTGTTTTCGTTTGGATGTTCTAAAACTTCTTTAAAAAAAAATCTCCAAATAAATATAAAGTATCTTCAACTGATAATTGATTTAGTTTTGTAAAAGCGAAAATCTTGCACGAACCATTGTTTTCTCCTGCGTTATTAATTTGATTTCCGTTTTTGAATGCAGTTGGCGTGAAATGGTAATTTTCATCAATGTAAGCGATGGTTTCTTGAAACGATTTTTTATGTAATAACT
>JAYTVI010000168.1:0-14574 GCA_043744095.1 Flavobacterium sp. | reverse complement strand
AAAGTTAGAATTTACTGTAAAGAAAATGAAGTTTTTTTTCTTTATTCAAAAAAGAAAAATCAAGCATAGCATCGTTACGATTTATTTTTATTTTGAAGGAGAGAGAAAAAAAGAACTTTTTATTGCGGTAAATTCTAACTTTAAATGGTATTATTTCATAATTGCAAAACAACCTGAATTTTAATCTTTTGTAGGAACTGCTTCTGAATTTGGATTTGGATTGTCAGTTTTCTTTTTTTCCTTATCATTTAAGTTGATATAATCGGGTAAAAACTCATTGTCTGGAATCTCTTTATCTGATTTTTTTTCTTTTTCAATTTTTTGATTTTTAAAAATCTTTTCAACAAGTTCTTTAAATGTATCAAAATCAACATCGTAAGATATTCCTAACCCTTGTGTGTAAGCAATTCCTTGACCAACATAATTGATGTCGTTTTCTTTATTAAAAGCTCTTAGATTTAAAGTACCATCTTTATTTACACGATATTGTACTTCGACATCACCAAAAACTGCTGATTCGCTTATGCCACCAACAGGAACTCCAAATTTACCGTTAAAACTTACTCTATCATTTATTTTTGTAGAAAAAGTAAGACCAACACGACCATCTGCTTCTCTTCCTAATGTTCTTTCCGCAGAAACTATATCTACTCCAAAATTAAATTTATCATCACTATTTTTGAATACAGATCCAAAAATATCACCAACTTTCTCATATAGATTATTAGTAACTGAAGTCTGACTTAATCCTTGAACACTTAAAAATCCTCCTGTTGATAATAAAATTAAGGCTTGTTTTTGTCTTACATCATCATCGTCTAATTTGGTTTGAATTTCAGATTTTAATACGCTTGATACTTTTGGGAAATTAATATCAAAATTGGGTTCTGGATTGCTGAGATTTCCTTTTAGACCAATCACTACTTCTACATCTACTTTTTTATTAAACGAGGCATTTTCTAATAAAACTCCAGGATTTGCAGTTGTTTTGTATACGGCTTCAAGATTTAGATTTGCTCTCATAGGATCGCCTTCCCAAGTAATTGAACCTCCTTTTTTTACATCGAATTTTTTGTTTATAATTCCACCGTATTTAAAATTATAAGTTCCTTCATATGCTTGAAAATCACCCCACATATTAAATTTTCCTAACGTATTTATTTTAAACAACAAAGATCCAAAACCTTTCCCTTTCATACCGTGTCCAGAATTTCTATCTAGAATAACTTCTATCTCTGCATCTGGTGTTATAGCAAAATCAAATTCGAGTTCAAGACCATTGTATTTTTTTGATTGATTTACAATTCCTTTTTTAATATTGAATTTATCTTCTTTTGTAACAAAATGTATATAGCTACTTTCTCCTGTACCTTCGGCATCATTAATCGGTATTTTGATAGCTGTACCTTTTCCTGATTTTGCATCAACTTTTATAAACAAACCATTAATTGGCCCTTTAATAGTAGCCAAACCATCCATAAAAGCGGTTCCGAAATAAGCTGCATCTTCACTGTCTTTGGTATCTAATGCCAAAAGTCTATCCGAATTTATGCTCAAATCTAGTTTCCAATCCGAAAAATTATGATGTTCAATTGTACCATTTAATTTTCCTTTTGTATTGTATTTTGTGTCTTCTATAATTGCATTTCTTATTATAAATCTACGTTCAGTGACATCAACTACGGCATTTTCTTCTATTTGATAATCTGTATTCAAATAAGGAATTCCTAAACCTACATTTGTAACAAATAGTCGTCCGTTGATATCCATATTATTAATATCGCCTCCAATATTTGCTCTACCAGAAGCAAATCCTCTAATATTAGAAATTACATCTCCATCAAGCGAACTTAAAACACCTAAATTGAATTTATTGAAATTTAAATCTAAATTCAAATTGGTTTTATCATTTGCCATTTGAATATCTCCTTTTGCATTAAAAGACTCTACGTTTTGGTTTTCTATACTCGAATTTAGTATAAATTTCTGGAAATTATTATCGCCTTCAATTTCAAGATTCATAGTACCTAAAGCAATATCGTTGAGTTGCAAACCATCAATTTTTAATTTTGAAGTAGGTTGATAAATTGAATTATCTTGTTTCAAATTGATTGCACCATTTAGATTTCCTTTTATATTGAATTTATCTACTGTGGGGACTAATTTATCTAGTTGAACATCTGTAAAATTGAGTTTTAAATCTTTATAAGATTTACCTTTTAAGTCGCCAGTTAAAGCTATTTTTTGATTTTCGTGTGACATGACTAAATTGTCAAAAGAGAAATTTTTTAATGATTTATCAAAAACTACTTTATTGTCTTTGGTGTCATTTTCGTTTAAATACCACAGAAAATCTTTGAATTTTAATTCTGATTTTTGTATTCCAACAACACTATTTTTTTCTGGGTTGATGGTGTGATATAAATTTAAATTATAAAAATCTTGACCAATATCTCCTCCTTTAAACTCTGAACGCAAAAACAAAGTATCATTTGTTGTCACATTTATCAAACTAAAATCTCTTATTTTATAACGCTTTGTTTTAATGCTATCTAATTCAATATAAGCATTATACAAAGGGTTTTTGTTATCGATAGTAACTCTAATATTATCTAAAACATTGTCAAATGCTGTAATTTTTGGTGATACAAAATTGAATTTAAATTCATCATTGTCTGAATTGATATTTCCTTTTATATTGGTATTTGCACCAATGGCTATTCCGGGATAAAATACTTCAATAATTTTGTTATAAATAGTAAAATCGAATTTTAAAAATTGTTCTTTTTTGATTATATTGGGTTTGTAATTTGCATAAAGACTTCCTAGAGAATTTTCTACCATTTTTCGTAACTGGTCTACTTGGTATTTACCAACAACTTTACCTTCAATAATATCAGGAGAATTAAGCGTTATTGTTCGTAATCTATCAGCATCAAAATAAGAATTAATATTGAAATTTTCAAAATAATATGTGTCTTTATTATTCTGAAAAGAAGCTTCTGTAACCACAACATCTCCTTGCAAATTGTCTAGATTGCTACCCAAAACATTCATCTTTATATCTCCTTTGAATATAGAAATAGAATCGTTTTTTATGAAATTTAACTTTTTTAGATTGGCATAATCAATTTTTGTATCAAAATTATAATTGATTTGTTTCTTGCTCAAATTGACCAAACCATCAAAATCCATAAACAAATTTGGATCGTTTACATATAATTTTCCTTTGAAAATAGGATTTTTAAAAATACCATCTACAATAATTTTCGAATAGGTATATCCGTTATATTTTATTTTATAAATATCTCCTGAAAAAGAAGTGTTTAAATTTTTCTGTTTGAATCCTTTTCCATCAACATCTAGATTTAATGAAACTTTTCCGATGTCTTTTTGGTTTGTGAATGAACCAATATTAAAATCTTCTAAAATAATATTTCCTTTATATGAAGCGTTGTCAATATTGTCAATTTGAGTCATTACCAGATCTGATTGGATATTTCCTAGAGCTGTACTCATATAAAAATCGGCAGCGATTGTAGTTGTCGTAATTTCTGTTTTTCCTCTTAGATTGAATTGCCCAATTTTTTTGAGAGAAGTTGGTAATTTCTTTCCTAATATGTTAGGCAATAAAGTTACTAGGTTATCATAATTGGATGAAACAGATTTAAAATCACCTTTCATATAAAAATGTTGATCATCTTTTCCAAACAAATTTTTGAAATTAACATCTCCAATAATTTTAGTATTTTTACTATCTGTTAGATTTAGATTTGTAGCTACAATATCGTTTAAAGTACCTGTTAGATGTGATTTTAAAGTAAAGTTTTGATTTTTTCCTAATTCTTTATAAAAATACCAAATATCATTTGTAGATAATGAAGCTTGATCTATTAGAATATTAAACTGCACTTTATTATTAAAATCTTGAAAATCTTCTCTTTTATAATTTAATGCTACATTTCCTTTAAAAAGTGAATTATTGGTTATCAAATCTAAATCAGTCAATAAAATATGCTTTTTTGTATAAATAAATTTGGATGATAAATTTTTTACAAAAAGTCCACGATGATCCAAAAAAGACATTTTTTCAATGTTAGTTGTCACATCTGGGCCATATATTTTAAAATCAGAAACAGTTGCATTGAGTTTTGTAAAATCTACATCTTTGGGGATTTCTCTATTTTCATCAATAAGACTAAACCTACTATTGGTCAAATAAAGATTGTTTGCAGTTAGCAAAAACTTTTTGGTTGAAGGTTTACCATCATCAAAAGCAGCAATAAATTTGTCTAAATTGGTGTCTTTTTCTCCTTTGTAGGTTTTCATATTGACAAACATTCTGTCGGCTCTAATGTCGCCAAAAAGCAAATCAGTATCAAGTAATTCCTTGAAATCTAATATATTAGTATTTATTCTTTTTGCATAAATCAGTGTGTCTTTATGATGATCTCTAATCATAACTTCTTTCAACTTGACACCGCCAAAAACTGTAATAGCAATTTCTTCAATTTTAATATCTGTTTTGTAAACTTTGTTAATTTCTGAAGTGGCATATTGAGCAATTCTTGTTTGTATCATAGGCAAAGTCAAGGCGATTCCTAATAATAGCAATAGTAGTATCAACACTAGCAAAGAACGAAATACTATTTTTCTAAATTTTTTGATACTCGTTAGAATTTATATTTTAATTTTTAATCACAAAGACCATACCTTTAATAAAAAGTGCTAATTTTGGCTACGCTGTAAAAATAAATATTTTTATGGTGGTAATGGTCAATTTTTAAATAAAAAAGTGGTTATTTATGTCTAATAAGGATGTTTATATATTAGCAATCGAAAGTTCTTGCGATGATACCGCTGCAGCTGTATTAATAAACGATAAAGTATTGTCTAATATTGTTGCAAATCAATTAATTCATACCGAGTTTGGCGGAGTTGTCCCTGAACTTGCATCTAGAGCGCATCAACAAAACATTGTTCCTGTTATTGCTGCTGCATTAAAAAAAGCCAATATTCAAAAAGAACAACTATCTGCCATTGCTTTTACACAAGGTCCAGGATTAATGGGTTCCCTTTTGGTAGGAAGTTCATTTGCAAAATCATTGGCATTGGCATTAAACATTCCGTTACTTGCTGTCAATCACATGCAAGCTCATATTTTGGCACATTTTATTGATGAAGATGGATTTGAAAAACCAACATTTCCTTTTTTGGCTTTGACAATTTCTGGAGGACATACTCAAATTGTAAAAGTTTCTGACTATTTTCATATGGAAATTATTGGAGAAACTACAGACGATGCTGTTGGAGAAGCTTTTGATAAAAGCGCAAAGATTTTAGGCTTACCATATCCTGGTGGACCTTTGGTAGATAAATTTGCACAACTTGGTAATCCGAAAGCCTTTATATTTACCAAACCCAAAGTTCCTAATTTAGATTTTAGCTTCTCTGGATTAAAGACCGCCATTTTATATTTTATTCAAAAAAATGTATCCGAAAACGAAAATTTTATTGAAGAAAACAAAAATGATATTTGTGCTTCGATACAAAATACTATTATCGAAATTTTAATGGATAAATTGAAATTGGCTGTTGAAGAAACTGGTATTAATAGAATTGCAATTGGTGGCGGAGTTTCTGCTAATTCTGGTATAAGAAAAACTTTGAAAGAAGCAGAAGCAAAATTTGGTTGGAAAACCTATATCCCAAAATTTGAATACACAACTGATAATGCTGCAATGATAGGTATTGTAGGATATCGTAAATTTTTAATAGCAAATTTCGAAAACTCAAATGTAGTTTCAAAAGCGCGAATCCAATTCTAAATTATGCAATTATTTTACAATCCGAATATAAACAATAACTCAGAAAGTTTTTCTTTTGACAAAGAAGAAAGTAAACATATAATAAAAGTGTTACGAAAAAAAGATACTGATATTTTGTATGTCACTAATGGATTAGGTGATTTGTTTAAAACAGAAATAACGTTGGCTTCTGATAGCAAATGTACTGTTAGAATTGTAGGTGTTGAAAAATCTAGTCAACCAAAATATCAATTGCATTTAGCTGTTGCACCGACAAAAATGAATGAGCGCTACGAATGGTTTTTAGAAAAAGCAACCGAAATTGGAGTTACTCAAATTACACCAATTATTTGTGATCATTCTGAAAGAAAACAAATTAAAACAGAACGATTTGATAAAATTATTCAATCGGCAATGAAACAATCTAATCAATATTTTTTACCAAAACTAAATGAACCAATACTGTTTAAGGATTTTATGAAGAATAAAACCAAAGGCATAAGACTGATTGCGCATTGTGAAGAAACTGATAAAAAAACCTTAAAAGAAATTATCAAACCAGAAGATAATATTACTTTATTGATTGGTCCAGAAGGAGATTTTTCTGAAAAAGAAATAAAAATGGCTATTGAAAATAATTACATTCCAGTATCTTTGGGTAAATCTAGACTACGAACTGAAACTGCTGCAATTGTAGCAAGCCATAGTGTAGCTTTTGTAAATGAATAAATAAAAATGAAAAAAATATTTTTACTGTTTTATCTTATAACTACAACTTGCTTTTCGCAAGAAATTGCCCTTCTAAAATATAGTGGTGGTGGAGATTGGTATGCAAATCCTACTTCGTTGCCCAATTTAATTAAGTTTAGTAATCAAAATATAAATACTAGAATAAAACCAAAACCAGGATTAGTAGAACCAAGCAATTCGGATTTGTTTTCTTATCCATACGTGCATATGACTGGACATGGAAATGTGGTTTTTAGCGATTCTGATGTTTTAAACCTCAGAAACTATACGACCTCTGGAGGTTTTTTGCATATTGATGACAATTATGGAATGGATGAATATATCCGAAAAGAAATAAAGAAAATCTTTCCAAATGTTGATTTAATAGAAATTCCTGCAAACCATCCAATTTTTCAAAAACCATTTAGTTTTCCTGCAGGGATTCCAAAAATACATGAACATGATGGTAAACGCCCACAAGCTTTTGGAATTTTTATAGAGAACAGACTAGTACTTTTGTATACCTATGAAACCGATTTGAGCGATGGTTGGGAAGATGCCGAAGTTCACAATGACCCATTAGAAATAAGAACCAAAGCTTTGAAGATGGGAGCCAATATTATGAATTATATTTTTAATAATTAATACTTCTATTTTTTCAAAAATTGATAACTAATTAATAAAAAATAAAAGAAAAATAATTTTTATTATAATTTTTATTGTATAATTGTTGAATTAACCTAACCAAAATAATAATTATGAAAAAAATTCTTTTATCAGCATCATTATTAACGATGTTATTTTCTTGTCAAAACGAAGAAAATACAATCTCACAAACTGAACAAAGCAGCACGCCAAGTCATAGAATGTGTGCATCTCAAGATGTATTAGAACGTCAACTTAGAGAAAGTCCAGAATTGGCAATAAAAATGAATCGAATAGAAAGCTTTACAGAAAATGCTATTGCACAAAATAGACTAGTTAATGGTAAAATTGAAATTCCAGTTGTTGTAAATGTATTATATAGAACTGCGGCAGAAAATATTTCAACAGCTCAAATTCAATCACAAATAGATGTATTGAATAAAGATTTTAATGCCTTAAATTCAGATTATAATTCTGTACCTGCATTATTTTCTGGAGTTAAAGCAAATGTTGGTATCACGTTTGTATTACAAAATGTTGTACGAAAATCTACAACAACAACATCTTGGTCTACTAATGATGCAATGAAGAAATCAGCAAAAGGAATAGTACCAAACAGTCCAACAACAGTTCTAAACTTATGGTGTTGTAATCTTGGAGGAGGAATTTTGGGATATGCACAATTTCCTGGTGGTTCATCAGCAACTGATGGAGTTGTAATAGACAATAATGCATTTGGAAGTACAGGTACAGTATCTGCACCATATAATTTGGGTAGAACTGCAACACACGAAGTTGGTCACTGGATGAACTTACGTCATATATGGGGTGATGCAACTTGTGGCAGCGATTTAGTTTCAGACACACCTACACACAATACTGCAAATTATGGCGTTCCATCATATCCACATTACAGTACCTGCAGTGGTACTCCAGTAGAAATGACTATGAATTATATGGACTATACTGATGATAATGCAATGTATATGTTTTCATTGGGTCAAAAATCAAGAATGGCAGCAGTCTTTGTTTCTGGAGGTCCTCGTTTTTCGTTTGGGCAACCTTAATCATAAATAAAAATTAATATAAATCTCGTTCACTAAAATGAACGAGATTTTTTTTTACTTTTACTACATAAAAAATTAGAATGATAACATCAAAAATAATTGCTACAGGAATCCTTAAAGCTGTTTTAACAATAGTTTTAGTTACACTTCTCCTTTATTTCTTTTATCAAATACAATCTGTAATAATATATCTAATCGTTTCGTTAATTTTAACGTTAATTGGAAATCCTATTTTAGATTTTTTTAAAAAGCGATTAAAGTTCAAACATATATTGGCGACAATTGCAACTATTTTGGTATTTGTCCTAATTATTGCAGGTTTTATAATGCTATTCATTCCTTTAATATTATCCCAAGGTGAAAGCCTTTCTTTATTGAACACAGTTCAAATTGAAAAAAATATTGTTCAATTAAATCAACAAATAACTATATATTTAGAGAGTCATCATATAGATGCTAGTCGTTTGATGAAAGAATCAAATTTGACTTCAAAACTCAATTTTAATTTTATTACCAATTTTTTAAATATGATTCTCGGAACCATCAGTAGTTTCGGAATGGGATTAGCATCTGTATTGTTTATTACATTCTTCTTTTTAAAAGAAAGAGTATCTTTTATAATAAACTTCAAAAAAATAATGCCTGATCAACACGAAGAAAAAATATTAAATTCATTGACCAAAATCAATCATTTGTTGAGTAGATATTTTATAGGATTGTTATTGCAATTGTTTATTGTTTTTGTACTTTATATGATTGTTTTACTAATTTTTGGAGTAGAAAATGCTTTGATAATTGCGTTTTTGTGTGCTATACTAAATATTATTCCTTATATCGGACCAATGATTGGCACTATAGTAGCAGGTGTTTTAACAATGATTAGTAATCTAGGAAGTGATTTTCAAACAATTACATTACCAACTACAATTTATGTCTTAATTGGTTGTTGGATTGTTCAATTAATAGATAACAATATTTCGCAACCTATGATTTTTTCTAAAAGTGTAAGTTCGCATCCTTTAGAAATTTTTCTGGTAATATTAATAGCTGGTTTCCTTTTTGGAATTATAGGAATGATAATAGCAGTTCCATTATACACCATTCTAAAAGTTATAGGTAAAGAATTTTTTCCAGAAAATAAGATTATTCAAATTTTAACTAGAAATATTTAGCATTGAATAAAACATTACTAAATCAGATAATACAAGAATATATCAATGCAAATTTAGATTCTTCAATTACAAAATTGGCATTGCAAAAAAATCCATTTCCAGAAATTGAATGGATAGAAACTCTAAATCAAATCGGTGCAAAACAAAAATCTAAAGAAAAATTACCTACTTTTTTTAAAACTCAAAATATTTATTATCCAAGCAAGATAAGCTTAGAACAAACTTCTTCAGAAAAAACGGCATCCTACAAAGCCTCATTAGTATCGGGAACGAGTTTGATAGATTTAACTGGAGGTTTTGGTGTTGATGATTATTATTTTTCAAAAAAAATGAAACAAGTAGTTCATTGTGAAATAAATTCTGAACTACACCAAATTGTAAATCATAATTTTAAGCAACTTGAGCAAACAAATATTGACTGTATTTGTGGTGATAGTTTAGAAATATTAAAAAATCTAAATATTCTGTTTGATTGGATATATATAGATCCTTCGCGAAGAAATGATGCAAAAGGCAAAGTATTTATGCTTAAAGATTGCTTGCCAAATGTTCCCGATTTACTAAATATTTATTTTGAATATTCAAACAACATTTTAATAAAAACAGCTCCAATTCTTGATATTTCGGCAGGAATTTTAGAATTAAAAAATGTAAAAAAAATCCATATTGTATCGGTAGATAATGAAGTAAAAGAATTGCTTTGGGAAATCAATAAAGGATATGAAAATGAAATTCAAATAATAACCTGTAATATATCTAAAGTCAAAACAGAATATTTTGATTTTATATTTAATGACGAAATTAAAAATATTGAGTATGATTTTCCTAAAAACTATATATTTGAACCCAATAGCGCCATAATGAAATCAGGAGGTTTTGATGCTGTAGCTAATCAATTTCAACTTTTAAAGCTTCATCAAAATTCTCATTTGTATACATCAAACAGAATAATTGATTTTCCTGGCAGGATTTTTGAAATCCAAAAAAACATTCCTTATCAAAAAAATGTGTTAAAACTGAATTTAGAAAATACAAAAGCAAATATCACAACTAGAAATTTTCCTGATTCAGTAGAAACAATTAGAAAAAAATGGAAAATAAATGATGGAGGAAATCAATATTGTTTTTTTACAACTGATTTAAATAACAATAAAATAGTTTTAATTTGTACCAAAATAAAATAACAAAATGAGATTACTATTATTATTTTTTATTTGCTTTATAAGCATATCTATTTCTGCCCAAAAACCTTGCGATTTTAGTGTAAATGTTACCGATTCGATTGGTACATATAAAGAAACCAAAGAATATCTTGTTTATGAGAAAAACTTTGCAGGAATTTCTAGTTATATTTTTAATTCAATAGTTATCACAGATGGTACTCCAACTTTAAAAGTGCAACTAATAGAAAAAAGTAATGATTTTATAAAAGCAAGTTGTTTTGATAAAAACTCTAGAATTTATTTTCAATTAAATAATGGCAAAATTGTTACTCTAATTCATATAAATGAAGAAACTTGTGGAAATATGCTTCGTGATGACAAAGGGTTTAATAATAGAATTATGACTGGATATTTTATGTTTAGAAAAGAAGATTATCAAGAATTAAAAAATTCAGCCATTTCTTATATTAGAATTAAATTTCTAACAGATACACAAGATTATATTTTAAAGAGAGAATTAGTGGCAGAATTGAATAATTTAATTTACGAGCCAGAAAATTATTTTGTTAATTATTTTCATTGTATAGAAGAAAAAAACTAATTACAATTCCATTTAAAATTAGAAATAGGCTCCTTATAAGCATCCTTTAAATTATAATGCCACCATTCACTTTCAAAAGCATTAAATTTATATTTACTCATAATTTTTCGAAGAAATTTTCTGTTTATTAAAACTTCATCTGATAATTTTATATAATTATGACTAGCTTCTTCTCCAAAAAAATCAAAAGGAGTTCCCATATTGAGTTCAATACCATTAAAATCAACTAAGGTTATATCAACAGCTCCGCCGCGATTATGAATGGAACCTTTTTTTGGATTTGCAACATATTTTGGATTAGAAACAATATTCCACATTTTTTTTTGAATATCAAATGGCCTATAACAATCAAATAATTTTATTCTATATCCTTTTTTAATAAAATTATTATTTGCTTTTAATAAAGCTTTTATAGTTTTCATTCTTAAATAACAATCTGCACAATCATAAACTTTAGTTTTTAAAAAATTATCATTGGTTGCATATTTTATTTCAAAAACAAAGTCTTGACTAAAATTTTTTAAATTTACAAAAGTAGAATCATTAATTGAATCAGTATTTGGAGGATAATTTTGTGATAAGCAAATCCCAAAACAAAAAAGAAAAAATATACATAAAAATGATTTCATATAAAAAAATTTAATATTAACAATATTAGAATTATTTTTCAAAACAAATTCAATAAAATATAAATTAAATTATAAAAAGAACATTTTACTATATAACTGACAATGAGTATGTTTAAAAAGCTATAAAAAAAAGTATAAAAAAAATCAATGTTTTGTTGTAGAATATAGAATGAAAAGTTACATTTGCAACCGCTTAAAAGAATACGTTCATTGAGCATGGAGAGTTGCCTGAGAGGCCGAAAGGACATGTTTGCTAAACATGCGTATGGGGAACTGTACCAAGGGTTCGAATCCCTTACTCTCCGCTATTATTTTTTCTCGGGGTGTAGCGTAGCCCGGTTATCGCGCCTGCTTTGGGAGCAGGAGGCCGCAGGTTCGAATCCTGCCACCCCGACTTTTAATAGTTTTAAAACTATTTTGGTTCCATAGCTCAGCTGGATAGAGCAACGCACTTCTAATGCGTAGGTCGAAGGTTCGAATCCTTCTGGGATCACAAAACCTTCTATTAGGAAGGTTTTTTTATTTATCATATTTTCTAAAATTTTATATCAAACTATTAAACAATAATTTATAATTATTTAAATTAGCAATCTTAATAAACATTACGAAATGAATAAAAAAGTTGTCATCGTATCTGCTGTAAGAACTCCGATTGGAAGTTTTATGGGTGCTTTATCTACAGTTACTGCTCCACAATTAGGCGCTACTGCTATAAAAGGAGCTTTAAATAAAATAAATTTAGACCCTAATTTAATTGATGAAGTAATAATGGGAAATGTTGTACAAGCTGGTGTAGGTCAAGCTCCTGCAAGACAAGCTGCACTTTATGCTGGCTTACCAAATTCAGTAATAGCAACTACAATTAATAAGGTATGTGCTTCTGGAATGAAGGCAGTTATGCAAGCTACACAAGCAATAATGGCAGGTGATGCAGAAATTATTATTGCTGGTGGTATGGAAAATATGAGTTTGATTCCTCATTATATTCATTTAAGAAATGGGCATAAATTTGGACCAACAACTTTGGTTGACGGAATGCAAAAAGATGGATTGACTGATGCTTATGATAATAATGCAATGGGAGTTTCAGCTGATATGTGTGCAACAGAATTTAATATTAGTAGAGAAGAACAAGATTCTTTTGCAATTCAATCATATGAGAGATCAACTAAATCATGGGAAACGGGTAAGTTTGACAATGAAATTGTTCCTGTATCGGTTCCTCAAAGAAAAGGTGAACCAATAATTGTTATAAAAGATGAAGAATTTACAAATGTGAAATTGGATAAAATACCTTCTCTTCATCCTGCATTTACTAAAGATGGAACTGTAACTGCAGCGAATGCTTCAACAATTAATGATGGAGCTGCTGCATTGATATTAATGAGTGAAGAAAAAGCAATCCAAATGGGTTTAAAACCATTAGCATATATTAAAAGTTATGCTGATTCAGCTCAAGAACCTAAATGGTTTACAACAACACCATCAAAGTCTATTCCTAAAGCTTTATCAAAAGTAGGTATGACAATTGAGGATGTTGATTTTTTTGAATTTAACGAAGCTTTTTCTGTAGTAGGAATAGTAAATTCTAAAATATTAGGGTTATATAACAAGAAAGTTAATGTTAATGGTGGTGCTGTTTCACTAGGCCATCCTCTAGGATGTTCTGGAGCAAGAATTATTGTTACTCTTATTAATGTATTAGAGCAAAATAATGCAAAAATTGGTGCCGCAGCAATTTGTAATGGTGGTGGTGGAGCATCTGCAATTATTATTGAAAGAATTTAACATTTTTAAATCAATAATTTTTAACAAAAATATAAATTATACAAAAATATTTATAAATGTTTGGAATTTGTAATCTTGCCAATATTCCTTTAAGAAGTGAACCTAATGATAGAAGCGAGATGGTCTCTCAACTTCTTTTTGGTGAGCATTTTGAAATTTTAGAAATACAAAAGCAATGGTCAAAAATTAGATTACATTATGACCAATATGAGGGATGGGTAGATTCAAAACAATATCAAATAATTACAGAAAATCAATTTATTCAATTATGTAATGATATTATTGTTCTTAACTCTGATTTAATAGAGTATATTATTGCGCCTAATAATATTTTAATGCCAATTCCATTAGGATCTTCACTTTCATTTTTAAACCATAATGATATTAATTTTGAAAATTATATTTTTGATGGTTTAAAAATTAGTGGTATCAAACCAAAGAAAGACATAATAAATACTTCATTCTTATTCTTAAACGCACCTTACCTTTGGGGTGGAAAAACTCCTTTCGGTATCGATTGTTCAGGATTTACACAAATGGTTTATAAATTAAATGGTTATAAATTACTTAGGGATGCATCGCAACAAGCAACTCAAGGTGATGCCCTTAGTTTTATTGAAGAAAGTGAATCAGGAGATTTAGCTTTTTTTGATAATGAAGAAGGAAAGATTATACATGTAGGAATTATTATGGACAACAATTACATTATTCACTCAAGTGGAAAAGTACGAATTGATCGTTTAGACCATCTTGGTATTTATAATGCAGAAATTGATAAACATACACACAAACTTCGAGTCATTAAAAAAATTATATAAAAATAAATTCAATTTTATCATATTAAATAGGATTTTTTTAGCATATATATATAATCTCACAGCTATCCGAAAGTTTTATAGAAAATCTAAATTTACTTTGTTAGGTGTTATTTTTATTGGTTATTATTTGATTTATTGAGAGAATAAGTCAGTTT
>JAYTVI010000167.1:0-14637 GCA_043744095.1 Flavobacterium sp. | reverse complement strand
AACAAACTTTTTGATGAGATGAATGGAGTAGAAATTGCTAAAGTAACAACCGCAATAGCAATGGATGGCGCTTTGGAAGCAAAAGTTTTGGCAAAAATTGCTACTTTTTCAAACAAGAAAATTACAATAGTAAATACAGTAGATCCAAGTTTAATAGGAGGATTTATTTTAAGAATAGGAGACAAGCAATATAATGCTTCAGTAGCCAACAGATTGCAAGTATTAAAAAGAGAACTATCTAATTAAAATATTTATGAAAAATATAATTTTATTTTTTGTTTTATTTATTTCAATATTTAGTTTTTCTCAAGAAATTAAACTTAAAAAAGGGGAAGTTTTTGTTGATGATAAAACTTGGTTAAATTATGATGGATGTGGAGGTTTTAGCCAAAACTGTAGTTTAATGCTTACTTCAAATAAAGAAGAAATTATTTATATGAATTTTGTAAAAGTTCCAGGAGTTGAACCTATAACAAATTTTAACAAAACTGGAGATTTAACATATATTGAAGTAAAATTTTTAGGACTAAATAAATCAATAGAATTAGATCAGACTTTTAAAAAAGCAATTAATATAATTTATAATTCAAAATGTTTAAATGAGGATGGTACTTTCGATGAAGATAAAGTTCAAAGATTAATAGAAAAATACGGGACACCTTTTTCTGAAAGAATAAACAAATCGACCACAAATAATAATACTATAATAATTAAAGAAGAGCCAAGAAGATCTGGCATTAATATAAATTTAGGGAGATAATAATAAAATTATGGCGGATATTAAACCTGCTGAAATTTCAGCAATATTAAAAAAGCAAGTAGAAGGTTTTGAATCAGGTGCAACTTTAGAAGAAGTTGGATCAGTCCTTCAAGTTGGAGATGGTATCGCTCGTGTTTACGGGTTATCAAATGTTCAATATGGTGAGTTAGTAGAATTTGAAAACGGTTTGGAAGGAATCGTTTTGAATCTTGAAGAAGATAATGTAGGAGTGGTACTTTTAGGACCATCTACAGGAATCAAAGAAGGTTCTACAGCAAAAAGAACTCAACGTATTGCTTCTTTAAAAGCAGGTGAACAAATGGTAGGACGTGTTGTTAACACACTTGGTTTTCCTATTGATGGAAAAGGACCAATTGGTGGAGATTTATACGAAATGCCTTTAGAAAGAAAAGCTCCTGGAGTTATCTTCCGTCAACCCGTAACAGAACCATTACAAACTGGAGTAAAAGCAGTAGATGCAATGATACCTGTTGGTCGTGGACAAAGAGAATTAGTTATTGGTGACCGTCAAACAGGTAAATCTACGGTTTGTTTGGATACAATTCTAAACCAAAAAGAATTTTATGATGCTGGAAAACCAGTATTCTGTATCTATGTTGCAATTGGACAAAAAGCGTCAACTGTAGCAGGAATTGCAAAAATGTTAGAAGAAAAAGGTGCAATGGCATATACTGTTATTGTTGCTGCAAATGCTTCTGATCCAGCTCCTATGCAAGTATATGCTCCTTTTGCGGGTGCTGCTATTGGAGAATATTTTAGAGATTCAGGTCGTCCTGCGTTAATTGTTTATGATGATTTATCAAAACAAGCAGTTGCATACCGTGAAGTTTCTCTTTTATTAAGAAGACCACCAGGTCGTGAAGCTTATCCTGGAGACGTTTTCTACTTACACTCTCGTTTATTAGAAAGAGCTTGTAAAGTTATTGCTAATGATGACATTGCAAAAACAATGAACGATTTACCAGATTCATTAAAAGGTATCGTAAAAGGTGGTGGTTCTTTAACTGCATTACCAATTATCGAAACTCAAGCTGGTGACGTTTCTGCTTACATACCAACAAACGTAATTTCGATTACAGATGGTCAGATTTTCCTTGATGGAGATTTGTTTAACTCTGGAGTTCGTCCAGCGATAAACGTAGGTATTTCTGTTTCTCGTGTTGGAGGAAATGCGCAAATAAAATCAATGAAAAAAGTATCAGGAACATTAAAATTAGACCAAGCACAATTCCGTGAATTAGAAGCGTTTGCTAAATTTGGTTCAGATTTGGATGCTGTTACTTTAAACGTTATTGAAAAAGGAAAAAGAAATGTTGAAATCTTAAAACAAGGTTTGAACGATCCATATACTGTTGAAAATCAAGTTGCAATAATCTATGCTGGTTCAAAAAACTTGTTAAGAAATGTACCTGTTAATAAAGTAAAAGAATTCGAAAAAGACTTCTTAGACTATATGAATAACAAACATAGAGCAACACTTGATGCTTTGAAAGCTGGAAAATTAGATGACACTATTACTGATGTTATCGAAAATGCAGCAAAAGAAATTTCAGCAAAATATAATTAAAATTAGTTGCCGGTTTTTGGTTGATAGTAGTTGGAAGTAATTCTAAAAACTATCAACCAACAACTAACAACCAACAACTATAATATAATGGCAAACTTAAAGGAAATCCGTAATAGAATTACTTCCGTTTCATCAACGATGCAGATTACTTCTGCGATGAAAATGGTTTCTGCAGCAAAGCTAAAAAAAGCACAAGATGCAATTACAGCAATGCGCCCTTATGCCGAAAAATTGACGGAATTATTACAAAATCTTTCTGCAACACTTGATGGTGATGCTGGTGGAGAGTTTACAACACAACGAGAAGTAAAAAAAGTATTACTTGTAGCTATTACCTCAAATAGAGGATTGTGTGGTGCATTTAATAGCAATGTTATCAAACAAGTTAAAGTTGTAGCAGAAAGTTATACTGGAAAACAAGTTGATATTTTTCCTATTGGAAAAAAAGGAAACGATGTTTTAGTAAAAACACACACAGTACTTGGTCATCACAATGCAATTTTTGATAATTTAACTTTCGAAAATTTAGCAATTGTAGCAGAAGTATTAATTAATAAATTCACTTCTGGTGAATATGATAAAATTGAAATAGTTTACAATCAATTTAAAAATGCAGCAACACAAATTGTTCAAACCGAGCAATTTTTGCCATTAGCAGCAGTAAAGTCAGATAAGCCAGCTTCAACAGGAGATTATATTTTTGAACCTTCAAAAGAGGAAATAGTAGAAACATTGATTCCAAAAATGTTAAAAACACAATTGTATAAATCTATTAGAGATTCGTTTGCATCAGAGCACGGAGCACGTATGACCGCAATGCACAAAGCAACAGACAACGCAACCGATTTAAGAAATCAATTGAAATTAACATACAACAAAGCACGTCAAGCTGCTATTACTAATGAAATCTTAGAGATTGTTGGTGGTGCTGAGGCTTTGAAAGGATAAAGATATTTTATAAATAAATTTATAAAGAGTCAACATTTGTTGGCTCTTTTTTTGATTAAAATAAGTTACACTATTTATCCATAAACTGCACTTTCAATATTTTGATTTCGTCTTTTAACGCTATGTTCACTTCTTTAAGCAAAACTACTTGCTCTTTTAAGATGCAATCAAGTCATCAGAATGAGAATCTTTAACAATAATACCAGAATCACCACTACTATTATCATTATTGATATGGTTAATTTCTATTTTGTCTTCGCCTAGAATTTAGTAAAATCAACCTTTCTCTTTTATGGGATTTTGTCTTGAATCAAAAATATCAGTTACAAATAGTTGATTTTGATCAACGTAATAAATAATTTTGTAGTGACCACAAACAAATCTTTTATGATTTTTATTCAAATAAATTAAAAATTCATCAACTTCGCAATCTACATTTTTGTCTTTTAGATTTTTAATACAAACAACTATTCCAGATTTTATTTTGTTTGCAATTTTTAATGAAACATTCTCTTTATAATAGTCAAAAATTAATTCGATTTGACTTATTGCAAAATGAGTTAAAACAACTTTTCTCATTTATAATCGTCTACGTTGACAATTCTCCCCATTTTTATGTCTTCTTCAGAATGTTCAGCTCTTTTTTTATATTCTTCAACAGAAATCGGTTTAAATTTTTGCTCCAATATATTATTTTTTGCATTTAACAAAATTGATTTTATAGAATTAATTAAATTTTCATCTTTAATTAACTCTAAATCTTTTTGAATTTTTTGAATTTCGATAGCTATATTCATATCAAATTATTTAAAACAAAATTACAATTTTATTCAACAAAAAAACTATTTTGCTAAAACCTGTACTTTGAGTGATTTGTTTTCTTCTTTCAGTGCAAGATTTGCCTCTTTAAGCAAAACTACTTGCTCTTTTAAAGATGCAATCAAGTCATCAGAATGAGAATCTTTAACAATAATACCAGAATCACCACTACTATTATCATTATTAGTATGGTTAATTTCTATTTTATCTTCGCCAATAAGTTTGGTAATATCTACTTCAAGAACACTGGCTATATTTTGTAGTGTTTTGATATCCATTTTATACTTGTTGTTTTCAATTTTAGAATAGGTAGATTGATTTACACCAATTGCATCATATATTTCTTGTTGTTTTTTGTCTTTTTCTATTCGTATTCTTCTGATGTTTTCTCCTAGATTCATAATTGTAAATTTTAATGCTAAATTAAGTAAAAATTCTTATTTAGAATATTTTATGTAAAAATATGAATTATATATTCAATATACGAATAGGTAATCAGAAAAACTTATTATAAATTTGAAATAACTAAAAATTATTCTTTAATTTCGTTTTAGAAACACTGAGTGTACACTTATAAATCTAAAACAATTTTGAGAATTTTTGAAATTATTTATAAATCATTAATTTAAAAAAAGATGAAAAGTTTTAATAATTTTTTAACATTAACCCGTGACGAGCTAAGAAAAACGCTTGGAGGAGCAAGAGATTGTTCGGATTTGTGCACGTCAGATAGTCAATGTCGTGGAAACAATCCAAATGGTTATTGTGGAACTTTTGCTTGTAGACCCAGACCAGGTGGAGGTGAAGTAAGAATAAAAGTTTGTACTTTAAATGACCCGAATCCAACTCCTTAAAAAAATTTAGTAAGGAAATAATAATTTTATTTTCTTACTCAAAATTACAAGCCGAATAAAAAAAATAATATGAAAAAAATAATAATAGTTATATTTCATTTTTTTATTTGTTTTAATTTTTTTTCTCAAAATAAAGTTATCGAAATTAAACAAGAATTTAAAAGTGACATAAACCTTGATTTTAGTTACTTAAGAACAAATTTAAGGTCATTAGATTGGTCGCCTATTTTAAAGAAAAAAATAATTGAAATATATAAAGGGATTCCATTAAATGATTCTATAAATTATTATATTTTTTTTGAATATGGCTTTCAAGGCTATTATGATTATTACAAAAAAAAAGAATTTCAAAAAGAAAAATTTTATAATTATCTTACTAAAAATAAGTTAGACACTTTAAAATTGTCAAAAAAACCTTTAATACAAGGAATGATTGCTATTATAGGATTTCACAAAAACAAACAGTTTATTATAGCTGATTTAAATAGAAATGAAGATTTTGGTGATGATAATAAATATGAGTTTGACATCAACTTTAGAGAAAATCCTGATATTAACATTATAAATAATTTGCCCAAATCTCAATATAGTTATGAGAGATATGTAGCAAATAATATTTTTACTTATACACGAAATATAGTATTATTTCCAGATAAAACACAGCCTTATAGTTTGGATAAAAAAGAATATGAGTATTCTTCTAGATTTATTTATAAAGATTATTGGAAAGGCACAATGATGTTCTCAAATAAAATATATGAATTTTATTACCAATGTAGAGATAATGATTTTGGTGCTTTTTATATTAAACCAAAAACAGTAAGCTTTAGTATAAAAGATGAAGTAATAAATAATCAATACATGCATTATACTAAAGACACTGTAAATATTGAAGGTTTTAATTACAAGCTTGATAGTGTAAATAGAAATATTTCTAAATTGTATTTAACAAAACTGGGCAAAACATCAAAAAAATATGGTAATACAACTGGTAGATATATAAATCAACTATTTTCAAAAGACTTACAAAATAATACGTTTAGTATCAATCAGTTTTTAAAAGAAAAAAAATATACTCTTATTGAGTTTTGGGGAACATGGTGTACACCTTGTATAGAAATGACACCTAAATTGATAGATTTAGATAAAAACAACAACGATTTATTAAATATTATTAGCATTGCTAAAGATAAAAATATAAATGTTGTAGGAGAATATTTAAAAAAGAATAATATTACTTGGAGAAACGGATTTGTTGACATTAATGCAAAAGAAAGAGATCCCATTTTAAAAAATCTAAGTATATTTCAATTCCCAACTTTTATTTTGTTAAACTCAAAGGGAAAAATCCTTCATCGAGGTGGTCCAGAATCCTTTTCTGAATTACAAAAATTGATTAAGTAATCTAACATTTATGACCGAAAATTATAATTATCTTTTCCAATATTTGGGTAGAGAAAACATTACTATTGACAAATCTGAATTTTTATTTCAAATACAATCACACCCAGATTATCCCTCATTATTGTCTATTTCAGACACTTTGACTTTTCTTGACATTCATAATGGTGCTATTCGAGTATCATTTTCTGAACTAGAATTATTGCCTGATAATTTTATTACATTATTATTAGAAAAAGATACTACACCACAATTATATTTTATTGAGAAAAAAGAAGAGATTTATTTCATTACAAAAAATAAAAAAAGGGTGGAAATCACAAAATCATTTTTACAACAACGTTGGCAAGAAATTGTATTAATTATAGAAAAATCTGAAACCGCAATTGTAAAGCCTAAAATTAATCTATCGTTATCATTTGTTTCAATATTTAGTTTGATGTTATTTGTATTAATAATTCAAGAATTTGAAATTCTTTTATCAACAAAAACTTTCTTTATTTTACCACTTTTTGGACTACTTTTTTCTATAGCTGCTTTAAAAGATTTATTTGGAGCAAAAAACAAATTACTTAATCGATTTTGTAACATTACTTTGTCAACTAGTTGCTCTGCGGTTGTAGGTTCTAATAAATGGAAGATTTTTGAACTTGTCAATTTTAGTGATTTAAGCATTGTTTTTTTTAGTTTTCAAATCATAGGACTGTTTCTATTTATTTTGACAGGTAAATCAAATGAATTTCTTTCTGTACAAGAAATACTAATTTTTTGTTCTATACCTATTATCTTAGTTTCATTATATTTTCAAAAATTTGTTGAAAAAAAATGGTGCCCTATCTGTCTAATGATTACAGGAATAATCCTTATTGAATTATTGTATTTAAAAATATTAGTTGATGTTTACTTTACTTTTAGTTTGAAAACAACATTGGTATTTAGTTTCGTTTTTATAACTGTGAGTTTACTTTGGGTAAATCTGAAGAAAATCTTTACTCAAATTAAAAAGCTAAAAGAATATCAGTTTAAAGGCAATCGTTTTCAACGCAATTATAAAATTTTTAAGAGCTCTTTGCTTTCAAAAGAAAAAATTGAGCTTTTAAAAAGTTCAATAATTTTAGGCAATAAAGAGAGTAAGTTGATTATTAGTATTGTTACACATCCTTTTTGTGGTTACTGTAAAGAGGCACACGAAGTTTTAGAAAAAATCATAAAGAAATATGGAGAAAGTTTGCAAGTTCAAATCGTTTTTAAAGTAGATATTGACCAAGAAAACGAAAAAAGCAAACAGTTTTTTAGAACTTTAATAGCTATTTATAATGAAAAAGGATATAACGAATTCCGCGGAGCGTTTTCTAATTGGTTTGAAACAAAAGACATTGATTCTTGGCTTCAAAAACACCAAGCAACAATTAATATAGAAAATGCAGATGCTATTCTAAAAACACAAAACAATTGGTGTTTCAAAGAAAATATCAATTTTACACCTGCAATTTTTATTAACGGATATCAATACCCGGAAGCATATGATAGAGAAAATTTAGATTTTTTAATAATTGAGTTATTAGAGGATACAGCTTTAAATTGAAAAAATTCCCTCACTATCTTCAAGCAGACACCAAAGACTGCGGACCAACTTGTCTAAAAATTATTACCAAACATTACGGTAAAGTTCTAAATATTCAAACTTTAAGAACATTATCTGAAACCACAAGAGATGGTAGCAATTTACTCAGTTTAAGCGATGCTGCCGAGAAAATAGGTTTTCGCTCATTGGGTGTAAAACTTGATTTAGAAAAGTTACAAGAAGTACCGTTACCTTGCATCTTGCATTGGAATTCTGAACATTTTGTGGTACTGTACAAAATAAAAAAAGAAATTTATTATATCTCCGACCCAGCTATTGGGCTTATTGAATATACCAAACAAGAATTTCTAAAATTCTGGATAGGTAATAACGCTACCGAAACTACCGAAGAAGGAATTGCATTATTAGTAGAACCAACACCAAAATTTCTCAAAGCTGACTTTGAGGATGAAGAAAGTAATAACAAATTTGGGTTTGGTTTACTCTTCAAATATATTTTACCTTACAAGTCATTTATTATTCAACTTTCTATTGGGTTATTGGCGGGTAGTTTGTTACAACTTATTATTCCGTTTCTTACTCAAAGTATTGTAGATGTTGGGATAAAAAACCAAAACATTCATTTTGTCTATTTGGTGTTGTTTGCACAGTTGTTTCTGTTTTTTGGCAAGACTGCTTTAGAATTTATTAGAAGTTGGATATTGTTGCACCTATCCACACGAATAAGTATTTCGTTAATCTCAGATTTTTTTATAAAGTTAATGAACTTACCAATTTCGTTTTTTGATGTGCGGTTAACAGGCGACATCATGCAACGTATAAACGACCATCAACGAATAGAACGAATACTAACCACATCATCTCTCGATGTGCTGTTTTCGGTTGTTAATATGCTAATTATGGGTGGCGTTTTGGCATTTTATAATATGAAAATATTTCTGGTTTTTTTTATTGGTAGTTTCTTTTACTTTTTGTGGATAATCTTGTTTCTCAAAAAAAGAAAACTATTAGACTACAAACGTTTTGCCGAAGTTTCGCAAGAGCAAAGCAATGTTATAGAACTTATAAGTGGTATGCAAGAAATAAAATTGCACAATGCCGAAAAACAAAAACGCTGGAAATGGGAGTACATTCAAGCTCGATTGTTTAAAATATCTATGAAAGGTTTGGTGTTAGAGCAAACTCAAAATATTGGTTCTAATTTTATCAACGAACTAAAAAACATTATCATCATTTTTTTATCAGCAAAGTTGGTTATTGACGGACAAATAACTCTCGGAATGATGATGGCAATTACAAGTATTGTGGGCAGTTTGAATGGTCCAGTTTTTCAACTAATAGGTTTTATAAGAGAAGTTCAAGATGCTAAAATTTCGTTGGCACGATTATCAGAGATTCACGAAAAAGAAGATGAAATTCAAAACAACGCAGAATTTTTGCACGAAATACCTGAAAATAGTGTAATAGAACTAAAAGATGTTTCTTTTAGATACATTGGTTCAGATGTAAATGTCTTAGAAAATTTGAATTTAACGATTCCTGCTAACAAAATAACTGCAATAGTAGGAACAAGTGGAAGCGGAAAAACAACGTTGATGAAATTATTACTTAAATTTTATGAGCCAAATAGTGGTGAGATTGGACTTTGTGATAAAATTGATGAGATTGCTTCACCAGTTCGAGCAAAGCTCTCGAGTCCGACTAAGGTTGGAATGACAAATTTGAAAAACATTTCGCCAAAAACATGGAGAAATCACATTGGTTCAGTAATGCAAGAAGGCTATATCTTTAATGATACAATAGCCAATAATATTGCTGTAGGTATTGATGTTATTGATAAAAAAAGATTAGAATATGCAGCAGATGTAGCCAATATTAAAAACTTTATCAATGAATACCCATTACGCTATAACACCAAAATTGGAATGGAGGGTGTTGGTATGAGTACAGGACAAAAGCAACGATTGTTAATCGCAAGAGCTGTTTATAAAAACCCAGAAATGTTGTTTTTTGACGAAGCAACGTCGGCACTTGATGCAAATAATGAGAAAGAAATAATGCAGAAATTAGCTGTTTTCTACAAGGATAAAACCGTTGTTGTAATTGCTCATAGATTGAGCACCGTTATGAATGCTGATCAAATTGTAGTGTTAGAAAAAGGAAAAATAATAGAAATTGGAACACATCAAGAATTGGTTGCAAAAAAAGGGAACTATTTTGATTTGGTTCGTAATCAATTGCAATTAGGAAATTAAAAAAATGGAAGATAAAAATGAGCCTTTTGATTTAAGAAGCGAAGAAGTGCAGGAAATCCTGACAAGAGTTCCACATTGGATGATTAGATGGGGAAATGTTGTTATTCTATTTATTATTTTGATTTTATTTAGTATTTCTTGGATGGTTAAATATCCTGATCTAATCTCCACACAAATAACCATTACAACCGCAATTCCGCCAGAAAAATTAGTTGCCAAATCATCGGGAAAAATACAAGTAATTCTTGTAACTGATAGAATGAATGTTGCTAAAAACACTCCTTTAGCAGTAATTGAAAACGCTGCAAACTACAAAGATGTTTTTCTATTAAAAAGCATTATTGATACTATTGATATAAATAAATCTAAATTTCCGTTTGAAAAATTAGCATCGGCACAGTTGGGAGAAATTGAAAGTACTTATGCAGTTTTTCAAAAAGAAAGCATCGCAGAGGAATTAAATACAAAACTTCAGCCCTATAAAGTTGATGGTGTTGCTCAAAGTTATGAAGCTATTCAACTAAAAGAAAGATTAAGCCTTTTAGAATCTCAAAAAAGCATCAATCTGAGTGAATTAGAACTTCAAAAAAAAGATTTAGAACGCTATGAAGGATTGTACAAAAAAGAAATTATTGCCATTCAAGAAATAGAAAAACAACGATTGGTTTATTTGCAATCTAAAAAAAATTATAAGAATATTTTAAATTCAATTTCAACTTTAAAATCTTCTCTAAACGAGTTAAATAAAACAAGCAAAACAACTCAAATAAACGAAAGCAAAGAAAACATTAACCTAGAAAGAAACGTTGTTTTGGCTTTTTATCAATTAATGAAAGTAATTAAAGATTGGGAGTTGAATTATGTTTTACGTTCTTCAATAAATGGTAAAGTTTCGTTTTTGCAAATATGGGCTGTGAATCAAAATATTGAAGTTGGTTCAACTGTTTTTGCTATAATACCACTCGTAAAAGGTAATTTTATAGGAAAAGTAAAAGCACCAGCATTGAATTCGGGTAAAATAAAGATAGGTCAAGATGTTACAATTAGACTAGCAAATTATCCAGACACAGAATTTGGAATATTAAAAGGTAAAGTAATCGCTATTTCATTAACACCAGATAAAGACAATAATTTATTAATAGATGTCGCATTTCCAAATGGATTAGCAACATCATATAAAAAACAAATAGCATTTCAACAAGAAATGACAGGAAATGCAGACATAATAACCGAAGATTTAAGATTAATCGAACGATTATTGTATCAATTTAAAGGTGTTTTTAAAAACAACTAATCAAATTCTATCCTTTCAAATGAAACAACAAAAAACTATAAAAATTAGCTTTTTGTTCAAAATACCCATTAAAGTTGGATACTTTTCCGTAATGTCCAGAATTATCTAAAGTTTTTAGAAAAACAGGGTTTTTTTGTGCGGCTCTATTTTGTAATCTAGCAGCAAATTTATAAGAATGAAAAGGCGGTACACGATCATCATTTTCTGATGTAATTATCAATGTTATAGGATAATTAACATTTTCTTTTATGTTTTGATAAGGAGAATAGGAAAGTAGATTTTCAAAGTCTTTTTTGTTTTCAGGATTACCATATTCATCAAACCAATATTTACCGGTTGTATAATTTTGAAAATTTACCATATCAAAAAGCCCTACTATTGGTATAGCAACCTTAAACAATTCTGGCCTTTGAGTCATAGCAACACCAACTAATAATCCGCCATTAGAACCACCTGTTATTGCCAATTTTTTTGGATTTGTGTATTTTTCTTTTATCAAATATTCAGCAGCATCTATAAAATCATTATAGGAATTTTGCTTTTTTAAACCTTTTCCGTTTTTATGCCAATTCAAACCTTTTTCTCCACCACCACGAATTTCTGCAAAAGCATAAACACCACCTTTATCTAAAAAGTAGAGCAACGAAGGATCGTAATTAGGTTCAGAAACCACACCAAATCCGCCATAAGCTTCCAATAAAGTTGGGTTGTTGCCATCAAAGACAGTTCCCTTTTTGTAAATAATAGTAATAGGCACATCTTCTGCATCACGACTTTTATAAGTAATATTTTTTGTAACAAAATGATCTAACGGAAACAATGTTGTTTGTGGCACCAAATAAGTATTATAGAAATGATTTACATCTCCGGTCTCAATATTTAATTTAAAATTTTGATGAGCAAGTGTTTTTGAAAAAACACTAATATACAAACATTTGTTTTTTGGGTCAAAAAACTTTACATCAAAATCGGTTCCTTGTGGCGAATCAATTTTTCTTATAAAATCGCCGTTTTCTTCATAAGCAACAATATAATTTTTGCCAACAGTTTTGTATTTACAAAATATTTTACCTTCTAAAAAATAAGTATCAACCAACAGATTATTATAAATTTGAGGAATTAATACTTTTTCATTGGTATTATCATCTATTGAAAAAGTTCTAATATCACCCCAATCATAATCCTTGTTTGAAAAATATATAGTATTATCGTTATAATTTAAAAATTGAAAAGAAGAACTATCAGAATCAAGAAATTTTTCTAAAGTATAATTTTCATCACTCAAGGAAGCATAGTAATAGTTTCTAGTATCTTGGTTTTTATTTTTTTCGATAATAAATAATCGGTCTTTTTTGGCAAAATAACTAAAACTATTTCCGGTTTTTGTCCCGTCAAAAACCAATTTATCAGACTCTTGACTTGTGCCTAATTTGTGATAAAATAATTGAAATGTTGAGTCTTTTGCAAAAGTGTTTTGATTGCTGTTTTTTTTATAAAAAATACCAGAATCACGATTCCAAATCATTTTAGAAAATTTGACATTTGAAATTATATCGTCAAGATTTTTAATTTTATCGATTTCAACAAATCGAATCTCGTTTCTATCGCTTCCATCCAAACTTACTTTACAAGCAATATATTTCGAATTTTTAGACGGACTATAATCCATAATAAAAGGATTGGTACTTTTATATATTTTAAAAGGATTAAAAAGTTCTATCGATATGTCATTTAAATCTTTTCTGTAACATAAATTACTAGGCTTGTCCTTGTCTTTATAGTAAATAGAATAATAATAGGCTTCTTTTTTTGAAGGAAGACCATTAGACGAATAATAACTATAGCCTTTTATTTTGCTTAGTATATCATAATCCTTTTTTATATCTTCAAAATGCAAATTGGCAACTTCATTTTGAGCATTTGCCCAATTTTTTGTTTCATCAGACTTCATGTTTTCTAGCCAAGAATAATCATCTTGAATGGTAATATTGTGTTTTGTGATCGTTGCAACTGTTTTCTTAGTAACAGGAAACTTTTGACAGAAAGTTGCAACAGAAAATAAAATACAAAAAGGGAGAATCGATTTTCTTAACATAATAATGAAGGCTTTTCAAACAAATATAATCGTTTTCTAAAACATATTTAAGGTCGAAAGTTTAAAAGTGATAAAGTCAAAAGTTTATTCTTATGATTACTAATTAAAAATCAATTTGTTATGTGATATTAATTTCAAAATACAACACTAAACTTTTGGCTTTACTTTAGTAATGAAAATTTTAAAACATGAAACAAAAACGCTCCGTTTAAGTAAGAAAAACCCACAAAAACCAACAAATATAGTTAAAATAGTGTTAAATTTAGTCTATCTATCTATCTATCTATCTATCCATCTATCTATCTAAAATAATTGCTAATTTTAAGAAAAATAATATTAAAAAGTTAACATATTATGAAAAAATTTATTACATTTACTCAAAAATTAGCAGTTGTTTTTGTTTTAGTTCTTTTTTGTGCTTGTCAAAATGAAGAAAATAGTCAACAAACCAAGACAAGTTCAAAACTAGCGCAACGACTATTTAGTTCAAAAGGCAGGTTGATAATTGAAAACGATTCAGATTTGAAGTTCAATTACCGTGTGATGTGTATAGGGACAGAAAATGATATGCCAGACAACAAATATGAATTATATGGTGTAAATATAAGAGAAAAAATTTCAGACCACACTGTATTGACTTTAGATAGTATGAATACTTTGAGCACACCAAGCATAAATCCATTATTAGCAATAGACGATTGGATGTTTTTGAATACTGCAACGCAAGCAACAGCAACCTACAATGGGTATAATGCGAATAACCTTTACGGTAAATATTGCGACCCAACAGACCCAACTCTAGGTAAATACTCGATATGGCAAGTGCTTGATTTGTTCAATGAAACCCCTGGTATTAGTTGTGAAACAGGAAGAATAGAACTAAAAATAGGGATGCCTACAGCAGAAAATCCTACAACTTCTATTTCAGAAACATTTGGGTGTATTGAGTTAAATGTGAGATGTAATTATTTGCCAAATGGTGATATCGTTGTAAATGTTTCTAATCCTCCTTTTTAATTTTTTACCATTATATTGTTA
>JAYTVI010000166.1:0-14663 GCA_043744095.1 Flavobacterium sp. | reverse complement strand
CATCTGAATTATAAGTAATTGGATTTGTTGTAGTCCCCGTTATTGTTCCTGAACAATTATCAGTAGTTGTAGGAGCAGTTAAAGATACAGAACATCCTCCTGTTACATCACTTAAAGTAGGCGTAACTGGTGCAGTTGTATCTTTAATTATTACTTTTTGATTTGAAGTTATTATATTTCCATTACCATCATCAAAAGACCAAACAATAGTATATGTACCTTGTGTAGTATAAGACAATGGGCTAGAAGTAGTACCAAATATTTCAGGTTGACTACATTCTCCTGGAATTGAAGGTGTACTAACTGTTGCAGAACATTGTCCTGTTACATCAGTTAAAACAGGAGCAGTAGGCGCTGTTGAATAACTAACTATTACTGTTTGATTTGCTGTAACACTATTTCCAGCTGCATCAGTAAATGTCCATACAACTGTATAAGTTCCTTGTGTATTATAGTATAAAGGATCTGTAGTAGTACCTGTTATTAAAGTACCACAATTATCAGTAGTTCTTGGTGTATTAACTGTAGCAGAACAACGTCCTCTAACAGTTGGTAAAGCTGGTATTAAAGGAGCAGTTATGTCTCTTATTATTACTGTTTGTTGAGCTGTTGAACTATTTCCACTAGCATCAGTAAATGTCCAAGTAATAGTATACGTTCCATCTGTACTGTAGTAAATTGGATCTGTTGTAGTACCTATTAATGATGAAGAAGTACAATTATCAGTTGTAAAAGGAGCAGGAACAGTAATAGGACATTCTGATCTAATAGTTGCTAAAGTTGGTGGAACCGGAGCAATCATATCATCTACAATAACAGTTTGATTAGCAGTTGTTACATTTCCATTACCATCATTAAATGTCCAAGTGATAACATAAGTGCCTTGTGCACTATAAGTTAAAGGGCTTGAAGTAGTTCCAGTAATTGTTCCAACACATGCATCAGTTGTTGTAGGTGGTGTAACAGTAACTGAACATTGTCCTGTTGCATTGGCTAAAGTAGGAGTAACTGGTTTTACAGTATCATCTAAGATTACCGTTTGATTAGCAGTTGAAGTATTTCCATTTCCATCATTAAATGTCCAAGTTATTACATAAACACCATCTCTATTATATGTTAAAGGGCTTGAAGTTGTTCCCGTAACTGTGCCTACACAATTATCATTTGCAGTTGGAGCAGTAAGTGTAGCAGAACATTGTCCTGTCACGTTACTTAGCATTGGTGCAACTGGAGCAATAGTATCATCTACAATTACATTTTGAATTGAAGTAACATTACTTCCATTACTAAATGCAAAACTCCAAGTAATTTGGTATGTTCCTTGTGTGTTATAGGTTAAAGGATTTGAAGTTGTACCAGTAACTTGACCACCACTACATCCATCAGGAACAACTGGTGCAGTTGCTGTTGCTGAACATTGACCGAAAAGATCATTAATAACTGGTGATGAAGAAGCAATATTACTATTTATTACAACTGTTTGGTTTGCTGTCGTATTATTACCGTGACCATCATTAAAATTCCAAGTAATTACATATGTACCTTGAGTAGAATAAGTCAAAGGATTTGATGTTGTACCAGTAATTATTCCTGAACAATTATCTGTAGTTGTCGGAGCAATTGCTGTTACAGTACATTGTGAAGACAAAGTTGATAAAGTTGGTGCAATAGGTGCAATAGTATCATCTACAATTACGGTTTGATTAGCAGTTGAAGTATTTCCACGACCATCATTAAAAGTCCAAGTAATATTATATGTGCCTTCAGAATTGTATGTCAATGGACTAGAAGTAGTTCCAAAAATAACTTGGTTGTTACAATTATCTATTGCCGTTGGTCTAGGCACTGTTACAGAACATTGACCTGTAGCATTACTTAATACAGGAACTGTAGGTGCAATTGTATCATCTATAATTACATTTTGGTTTAATGTTGTAACATTTCCATTACCATCATCAAATTTCCAAGTTACAATATAGGTACCTTCGGTATTATAATTTAAAGGACTAGTTGTTGTTCCAGTTATAGTACCAGAACAATTATCTGGTGCAGTTGGAGGCGTTAATGATACATAACATTGATCTCTTGCATCTGGAATATAATAGATAGCTGGAGCAATTGTGTCTTCAATATTAATTGTTTGAGTAGCTTTTATTTGTGTTGTACAAACATTGGTAATAGAAAATATTCTAGTAACAATTTTTGGATTAGAACCAGTAACTGTATCTACATATGATAAAGTATAATTACCAATACTACCACTATTTGAAACTGATCCTCCATTTGAATTGAATTGAGCTAATGTAATATTAACTGGAGTTGCACTAAATAATAATGAAGTATTACCGCTGTTTGTTATATTACTTACACTACATCCTTGAACAGTAAAATTTGCTGGCCCACTTATAATTGGAGTAGGGTAAACATTTACTTTTATTTGTTTTTTTGGAGTAATACAATTGGCATTATAACCTTCACTAACATAATATATAGTTTCACCTGGAGTACTTGTTGATGGTGTTATAGATGTTTGAGCAGCTGATGTTAATGAAGTATAATAATATAAATTATATGCAGGATTAGTTGCAGTTGCTGTCAATGGTTGTGCTGTTGCACCTTGACAATATGCTACATCAGAAGCAGTTGGTTGTGAAGTAATATTTATTACAGTTATTGAAAATCTAAAATAACAACTTGTATTGATTCCTGGTGGAACCGCATAGTAATAAACTGTACCAATTGTAGCAGGAATAGCATTACCTATATCATATTGAGTAGAATTGTTTGTTACAGGATACTCATTATAAAACAATGATCCAGTTGGGAAAGACCCCATAATTTCTGTAATAGAAATTGGAGAACCAGTATTACATAAATTAAAACGTGTAATAGGTGGTGTATTTTGACAAACTGTATTTACATAGTTTGTTGCATTATAACTTACAGATACTGGTGCAGGAATTTCAACACCTTGACAAGTACCACTTGCAGTATGTCCTAATATAAATGGTTTATTATTAATAGGAATTCCGGTTATAGCGCCAGTTCCGTTACTTACACCATTTACTAATACAGCACTGCTACAATTTGTATTTATTAATACACCACAGTTTTCTGTAACTTTAAATTTAAATGTTAATTCTCCGAGTATATCATCAGGATTAAGAGGTAATGGTAAATCGCCAATATTCCAAACCAATGATCCATTTGCTCCTAAAGTTGGATCAAAAGTTACAGTATTTGGTGTTGGATTTGGGCTAAAATTAATAGTTTTAGAAGCACTATTTGCAGCATAAGTTGCATTATAAGGAACTGGAATAGTAATTGTTGCATTTGCTATTGCTTCTGTACCTTTATTTTTTACCAATAATTTGTATTCTAAATTTTCACCTGGTGCAGCAATTTGAGAACCTGTATAAGCAACATTATTTACTGAAACTACAGATAATTCTGATTCCATATCAGGAATGTAAGCATCAACCGACATAGCAATTGCAAAAATTGAATAAGCATCTCCATTTGTACCATATTTAAAATTGGTAGAACTTTGATTATTACCAATAACTGAATTTCCAGCATTTGGAACAGTAAACATACTGATATCAACTCCTGTATTATTTTGTAAATTCGGATTTCTAAAAGTACCTCCGTTGTTAATTGATGAATTAAAAAAGTTAGTGGTTGAATTTGATGAATGCCATAAACTCAAATATGATGCATCACTATTTTTTTGAATTTTAAAATAATCTTGAGTTAATGCGGCATCACCTTCACTCGCCATAATTCCAAGTTTTACACCAACACTTCCTGTTTGTACAGTATTAAAACCAGTTACAGGTAAATCCATTTCTGAACCATTTGTTGCACTCACATAAGCATAACCATCAAAAACAGTTACATTACGGTTTTTCATTTTTGAGTTTTCATAAACTACTATAATTCCCCAACCACCTGAATAACCTGTTGCACCACCATTTCCTTCTTTCAAAGCAATGTCTGCTGCAAAATATTCTCCTACACCATTTGCTCTAACATAATCTGTAATTTCTTTATATCCAGTAAAGATATCATCATCTGTACCAGAAGGATAATAAAGATCATTTGCTGCAGCTGTAAATTGAGTATATGTTGCAGATTGAGGACCTTTTAGAGATATTTCTCTTTTGTTATAACTTTTTGTAACTGTGTTATAAGTTGTAATTGTTCCAGAAACGTTTACTAATGATTTTGATGTACTAAGTGTAGTATCTGAATCTAAAGTAGTTGATGTGTTTCTAATTAATGTTTTGATAGTAAGAGTTACTAAGCCGTCAGTAATTGTATAAGGCGTGTTTAAAGTAGCTGTTGCAGTTGTTCCAGATATAGAAACTGTAACAGGGATATTTACACTTGCACCACCATTTACAGACAAAGTTACCATAGATGCTCCACTTGTATTTGTATAACTAAATACATAATCATTACCATTACCCGAGAAAGTGTAAACAGGGTATCTACTCGTTCCACTACCAGCTCTACTAATTTGTAAATCAAAATTAGTATCTGTAATGTTTTGTTGATCAATTACTGTATAGTCATTATTTACTGTTTGCGTTCCGTTTGGAAATTTTTTAGTAACATCAAACTGATTTGTACTTGCAGATTTTCCTGTCCAATATAAACCAGCATAAATAATGTTGGTACAATCTGGTAATGATCCATTTTCATTAGATAAACCTAATGTAGCTGAAGATGAGTTCCAGGTGTTTGAATCAGAATCAATATCAACATATCGCATTTGATTGTTGTTATTGTTGGTATTATTACCATAATTCTGCAATGTTAAATTGGTATTTCCAAACATTGTAAAATCACCTTTTACATTATAAATCTTTTTGGTTGGATAATACTGTGATGTTCTTTGCTCAAAAGGTACACGAACTTGTGCAACAGCATTGAAACTGTAGAAGCAAAGTAATAATAACATCAACATTAAAAATTGTTGTTTATTATTTTTCATTTTAAAGTATATATTTTTCATAATCATTCCTTTGTTTAAAAACTAACTACTTTTTTTAGTTATTATCTCCTATCTGAATTGTATAAAAAATATTATACTCTTCGTTGTTATTTTGAATCATTGTTTTTATATATTGAGCTGTAGTATTTACAGTCGAAATTATGTAGATGTATTTCAAATTTTTGTATCCATCGAAAACAGATAAATCTATACTCGAATTCAAGTCACTTGAATTTTCAATTCTAATGGTTGCTATTTGAATATTGTTTTTTAATATTTCAGGATTGTTTAATCCAGATAATGAATTAATTGAAGTAAAAAGATTTTTTGGTTTATCTCCATAACTATTCACAACACTATTATATAAATAAACAGATGGTTGAATATTATATAGCAAATCCTCTAAATTTTTTGCTCTAGAATAGGATGTATTTAAACTCAAATCCTTTATTCTTAATGCCTCAATAAATGCTTTATCATCAAGAATATTAATACTATTGGCGCTTGTTGCTATTTCTTGAGCACTAATTGTTAATGAGCATAAAAAAAGCAGTAAAAAATAGACTTGCTTTTTTATTAAAAGATGCAGTAGTAAATCTTTCATTTGAATATTAATTAGTTGGTTTTCAAACTTTGTTTTCATAACACTAATAGTTTAATTTATTTTTGTTTTTCTTTAATAAGTAGCATTCAATTTTGATTGCAAACTTTATTTAACTTGTTTTAACATTTCAAAACTAGATATATAATTGTATTTGACCAAAAAAAACACCGATAAAAAGCATAAAATATCGATAAAATACACTTTTTAATGTATTATTAAGGTTTTATCTTACAGAAAAAATGTAATTTTTATATTTTACTTATTAATTATTTTAATATTTTATTTTATTTCTAATTATTTATTTTACATTTCTAAATGTTACTTTATGTATTTTTCAAATCAAATATTTTTTATCAGATATTAAATTTTTATTTAGAGATAGAATTTTTTTCAAATCTTGTTAAAACCTATTTTTTTTTAATTTGTTATTTAAAATATTCGTTAATAATCTCTCAAGTCAATTGAATAAAAAGCTTGATAACCTTCGTTGCGATTTAATATCATTGAATTTAAATGTTGTGCTGTAGTATCTACAGACGAAATTATATAGATATATTTCAGATTTATGAATCTTTCAAATACTGAAAAATCAATTGTTGAATTCAATTCGGTACTATTTCTTATTCTAATTGTAACAATTTGAATATTGTTTTTTTGAATGTCTAGGTTGTCTAACTCACTTAATGATGTTATTGAAGTGAAAAAACTTTTAGGTTTTTCTCCGTAACTATTCACAACACCAGAATAGAGATAAACTGATGGTTGAATATTGTAAAGTAAATTCTCTAAATTTTTTGCTCTTGTATAAGTTGTATTTAAATCCATTCCTCTCAATGTCTCTATAAATGCTTTTACATCAAGAATATCAGTATTACTATTGCTAGTATTTGACACCTGTGCATTCATTATTAAAGTGCTTAATAAAAGAAAAAATAGAAATACTTGCTTTTTTATAGCTAGTATTATAGGATTACCATTTTTTTGATTATCAAATTTTATGTTTTTAAACCTTGTTTTCATAACATCAATTGTTTACTTTTTTTCTTAAAATGCATTTTATCTTGCTAGATATAAATAGCCCTCTTCTTTCTTTTCTCCATCTCTAGTGATATATGTAATAACATAAAAATAGGTACCAATCGGTAGTTCTTCATTTGGGTTTAAAATTGCTCTACCATTTGAAACACCAATAAATGCATTAGTTTCATTATTATAATTATTCGTTTCAAAAACCAAAACTCCCCAACGATTGTATATTTTTACATTATTAGAAAGCACACAAGTGTCATCTATATTTACAATTTCAAAATGATTATTATAGCTATCATTATTTGGTGAGAAACCATTAATAATTTTAATTGTACAAATATCTTCTGGTAGTACTTCGCAACCCGTTTCTGAAACTTTCATAGTTACTGAAACTGAATAAAAACAACCATTTTCTGAATAGATATATTTGAATAAATAAAAACCAAATTGTAAATCATAGGGTCTAAATTCAGATCCTGTTAATCCATTACTATTTTCTGCATCTACCCAAAAACCATCTTTTGGCACTGTTGATGGTAATAAAGTATTAAGATCAACAACAAGATTAATATCTAAATTACAATCAGCTTTATCACTATTTATTGCAGGAACATCACTATTTGCAGAATTGATAATTATATTTTGAGGAACTATAACTATGTTGTTATTTCCATCATCAAATGTCCAGTTTACTACATGACTACCATATTCATTATACGTTATTGGATCTAAAGTTGTGCCTGTTATTGTACCAGCACAATTATCAGTAGTAGTAGGTGGTAATAGCGTGGTAGTACAATTGCTTATTACATCTTGCAAAGTTGGTACTAATGGTTTTGTGGTATCGATACTATTGACATTAATAAAAGCAGTATCACAATTGCTTGCATCAGTTTTTTGGCATATTTTATACTCTAAAAAGTATTCGCCAAATAATAAAGGATTTATTATAGAAACTTCTCCTGTTGCTGTATTTAAACTTATATCAGAATTATTAGATGACAGTAAACTGATATTTACATCATTAATATTGGCAATAATTCCGCCTAAATCATCATTGGATAATATATTTCCTATTATGCCAGTTGTTCCGCATTCTGATTCAAAAGTATCATCATTTGCATTAATAAAAATTGTAGCAACAGTTATGGTCACTATTGCAGATTCACAATTTGTTGGATTGCTTTTTTCGCAAATTTGATATTCAATTGTATATGTTCCTGATATAGTTCCTGTAGGTATATTGATTTGTCCAGTAATTAAGTTTATATTCGGAAACGGATGTCCATTAATTCCAACTGCTGGAGTTACAATCGTGAGATTGACTAGATCTAGTGTTAATGGTACAGCATTTAAAGAATCTGAATCTGACCCATTATTAGATAAAATATTTGTATTTGCAATATTGCCATAAACACCATATTGCACTTGAAAATTATCATTATTTGCAATAATTATTTTTGTTGGAGAAATGGTGAAAGGAAAATAACAACTTTCAGTATTATTTGACGGAATTGCATAATACATTGTTCCGCTAGTCGAAATTAAAGGAAAAGGATTGTTTTCAGTAAATTGAATAGACGCTGTTGTAACTGGAAAAGAATCAAAAAACGATGTTCCAACTGGAAAATTTGATGCAATTTGATTTACACCAACTGTAGTAGCTATATTTGGAAAAATAAAATCTCTAATTAAAGATGTATTCTGACAATTTGAACTTACATAATTAGCCGCATTTATTGCTATATTCAGTGATCCATAAATTGGTTGACCTGAACAAGAACCCACTTGTTGGTATCCTTTTATAAAATTATTATTCGTAATTGAAACGTTAGAAACACTACCAACACCACTGCTATATCCATCAATATTTATAATACTTCCACAATTTGAGTTACTTAATATGGCACAATCTTGTGTAGCTTTTAGTTTGAAACTTAATTTTGCCAAAAGAGTATTCGGATTTGTAGGATAAGGTAATGTTCCTAAATCCCAGACTATTGATCCGTGTTCTCCCAATAAAGAATCAAAATAAATGTTATTTGGGGATGGTTGTGGCGAAAATAAAATTGTACCTACAGCACTTCCAGCTACATAGGTTGCATTATATGGAATTGGAATTACAAATTTAGAATTTAGTATTGCCTCTGTTTTTATATTTCGTATGTCAAGATTATAACTTATTTCTTGACCAGGCAAAGCAGAATATGGTTCAGTGATAGTTGTAACATTATTTATGGCTGTAACTTTTATAATTCCTTCAATTTTTGGAAAATAGGAATCGACAGCCATACCTAAAGCAAAAATAGAATAGGTATCGCCTTGAGTACCAAAATTAAAATTAGCAGACGTTTGATTATTACCAATAATAGAATTATTTGCATTATCAATTGTAAATATACAGATATCAATTCCGGTATTATTTATTAAGGAAGGATTTCTAACGCCATCAGTCGCAATAGAAGAATTAAAAAAATTATCGACAGTATTTCCAGAATGATGTAATCGCAAATAGTTGCTATCAATTTTTTGAATTTCAAAATAATCTCCATCAAAGGCTGTATCACCTTCACTGGCAATAATTCCTAATTTTAAACCTACATTGCCTGTGAGATTGGTATTAAATCCTTCTATTGGTAGATTTTCAATAGATTCTACAGTGTTGTTTTTTATATAAGCATAACCGTCAAAAATAGTTACATCTCTAGATTTCATTTTAGCATTTTCATATACCACAATTATTCCCCAACCACCAGAATAACCAGGACCACCACCCACACCTTGTGATAATGCGATATCAGCGACAGCATATTCACCAAGACCATTTGTTTTTACAAAATCAGTTATTTCACTATAACCTACAAAAATACCATCATGTGGAATTGTTAAACCAGTACCAGTTGGATAATAAATATTATCAACATTGGCTATAATTTTTTTATAATTGGTCATATTAGGACCTTTTAGATATACAATTCTTTTATCGAATAACTTTGATGGAGAATATATAGGGTAACTACCTGTTAAGCTAACTGAAACTTTAGAATAAGTTAGAATATCTGCAAGTGTTAAATTAGTATCAATGTTTTTTATAAAAGAGTTTATTTTTATTTCGATATCTCCATCAGAAATGATATAAGGAGAATTTAATGTTCCTGTAACGATTGATCCATTGATTGTTTCAAAAACATATAAATCAGGTTGCAAAATTCCATTTATTGATAAAGTAATTATGGGTGTTAAATTTATATTGGTATCGTTGGTATAATTAAACTCATATATTTTATCGTTGCTAGTAAATGTATAAATCGGACTTGTGTTAGAAGTTCCTTCATTTTTTATAGAAGTGGTTAATACATAATTTGTATATTCAATATTTTGATTATGAATTAATATATTATCAGAATTAACAACTTGATGGTCTACAACAAGACTATCTCGAAAAGTATTTTCGTCTTTAGATTTTCCGGTCCAATATAATCCTGCATAAATAATATTAGAGCAATTTGGATTTGCATTATTTTCTGAAGACAATTGCAATGTTGCTGACGATGAGTTGAAAGTAGTAGGATCAGTATCTACATCTACAAACTTCATATAGTTATAATTGTTATTATCTGTGTCGGTATAATTTTGTAAAGTTAGATTCGTATTGCCAATCATCGTAAAATCGCCATTGATTTTATAGATTTTTTTATAAGGCGAATAAATAGATGTCCTTTGCTTAAAAGGAATTACTTGAGCAAAACTTGTGATAGATAAAAACAAAAGAAGCAGCAGATACAAATGAATGCACTGCACTTTACTTTTACGTTTTAGATAATTTTTTATCACAATAATTATTTTAGTTTTGACTATTTTTAATTTCTATTATATAACAATAACATATCCACCTCAAAAGGTATTACGTTTATTGACATTTTTATATTTATATTCAATTGCTAGTTTAAACTATTCAGTTAGCTTTTGATATATTTATATTATATTCTATTTTTTGATACATTATTATTTGTCATAAAAATGTTTCCAATATTTTAAAAAGGCACAAATCAAAATCACAATCATATTTTCATATAATAATTTATTTATTTTTCTTAATTTATAGATTAATTTATATTGTAGAATTTGGCAATACTATTTATTAATCAGTTTATAACATTTCAAAACTAATTTTAAAAATCAAAAACAACAAATTATTTATCGATAAAACACATAAAATATCGATGAAATACATATAAAGACAAATTATAAATGTTTTTTCTTACAATAAAACATCTATGATTTGTATGGTTTTTATGTTTATTTTTTAAATTGATTTTAAAAAATAATATATCTTTTAATTTGTTTTACCATTATATTTTGTAAATTGTAACTTTCTAAATGACTGCTCATAAACAATAATAATTATGAAAAATTTAATTGTAATACGACATGCGAAATCAAGTTGGCAAGCACCACTAAAAGATATTGATAGACCACTTGAAAAAAGAGGTATTCAAGATGCGCATCTTGTTGCTACAAAAGCTATAAAACATTTGCCAAAATCATTTATGATATGGAGTAGTATTGCCAAAAGAGCCGCTGAAACTGCTATGATTTTTGCACAAAATTTTTCATATCCTATAGAAAATATACTTTTTAAACCAGAATTATATACTTTTGATGAATTGCAACTAGAAAATGTAATCTCATCATTCAATAATGATTATGATAATGTTATTCTTTTCGGACATAACGAGGCAATTACAAATTTTGTTAATAAATTTGGCGATATTTATATAGATAATGTTCCTACATCTGGTTTTGTATCACTTACTTTTGATACTACAAATTGGCAAACATTAGAAAAAGGTAAAACAATAAAAACAATATTTCCAAAAGAATTAAAATAATATAAGTGTTAGAAAACAGATATACAGACAGAGAAAAAAGTTGGTTAGCATTTAATGCAAGAGTACTACAAGAAGCTGGAGACGAAGCTGTACCATTATTAGACAGGTTGCGATTTTTAGGGATTTTTTCAAATAATTTAGATGAGTTTTTCAGAGTTCGGTTTGCAGCAATTAGACGATTAAGTCTTTCTGGAATTTCTGGAGAAAAAGTTCTTGGTGGTATTTCTGCCAAACAATTACTCCTTGATATTACTCAAATAGTAATTCAACAACAATCAGAAAGTTTACGTATTTTAAGTATAATTGAAAAAAAACTCGAAGCTGAAAATATTTTTATTATTAACGAAAAAGAAATATCTGAAGATCAGGATGAGTTTATAAAAGATTTTTTTATTCAAAAAGTAAGTCCAGCTTTAGTTACAATTATCTTGAATGATTTAGCAGAATTTCCATTACTTAAAGATACTTCAGGTTATCTTGCAGTAAAGTTGGTAATGAATCCAATTTCTTCAAAAAATGAAAGTTCTAAATCAGAAAAAATAAAGAAAGAAACTACCTATGCAGTAATCGAAATTCCCAAAACAATAAATCGATTTGTAGTTTTACCATCCTCAAATTATAAACAATATATCATACTTTTAGATGATGTTATTAGATATAATTTGAGTAGTATTTTTAATATTTTTGATTATGAAAGTGTTTGTGCGCATATGATAAAAATTACTCGTGATGCTCAATTAGAAATTGATAGTGATTTGAGTAAAAGTATGCTCGAGAAAATTGCAACTAGCGTTAAAGATAGACGAATTGGTGAGCCAGTTCGTTTTGTATATGATCAACAAATAGGAAAAGATACTTTAAAATTTTTCCTTGCCAAAATGGGAATCGATTCTACAGATAGTATAATTCCTGGAGGAAGATATCACAATCGTAGAGATTATATGGATTTTCCCAATCTAGGAAGATATGATTTGTTGTATAAAACAAATGTGCCTTTGCCAGTTTGTGGATTGAGCCTTGATGGTAGTATACTTGAAAAAATAAGCCAGAAAGATTATCTAGTTTATGCTCCATATCAATCTTTTTCATATCTCATAAAATTTTTGAGAGAAGCTGCTCTTGACCCAAAAGTTACAACAATAAAAATCACATTATATCGTCTTGCAAAAAATTCTCAAATAATTAGTTCGTTAATAAATGCTGCAAAAAACGGTAAAAAAGTAACAGTTCAAATCGAATTGCAAGCTCGTTTTGATGAAGTTTCAAATATATCCTATGCAGAGCAAATGCAAACAGAAGGCATCAATTTGATATTTGGAATAAAAGGACTAAAAGTTCACAGTAAAATTTGTGTAATTGAAAGAATTGAAAATGGTAAGCTAAAACGATATGGTTTAGTTTCTACAGGAAATTTTAACGAAGCGACCGCAAAAGTGTATACTGATGTAACCTTATTTACTTGTCGTCAAAAAATTCTTAAAGATATTGATAAAGTTTTCGACTTCTTTGATGTCAATTTTAGAGTACACCGTTACAAACATTTGATTGTTTCACCACATTATAGTAGATCACGATTTCATAAACTTATTGATCGAGAAATTCACAATGCAAATGCAGGACTTTATTCATTCATTAAACTAAAAATGAATAGCATCTCAGATATTGAAATGATTGATAAATTGTATGAAGCAAGTCGTGCAGGTGTGAAAATTCAATTACAAATAAGAGGTATTTGTTCATTGATTCCAGGAATAGAAGGAATGAGCGAAAATATTGAAGCAATTAGTATTGTAGACAATTATCTCGAACATTCTCGTGTTTTTATTTTTGAAAATAATGGTGATCCAGAAGTATTTATTTCTTCAGCTGATTTTATGACTAGAAATCTTGATGGTAGAGTAGAGGTTACTTGCCCAATATATGATGAAGATATCAAAAAAGAACTAATTGATACTTTTGATGTAGGCTGGAAAGGAAATGTAAAAGCACGTTTTCATTCAGAAAAATTCGATAATAAATATAGAGTTCGTGGTCAAAATCCAATATTTAGAGCACAATTAGAAACCTATAATTATTATAAAAACAGACTCGAAAATTCAATAGAGATACCTCAAATACTTACTGTAAAAAATGATTAAATTAAAAAAATATGCAGCAATCGATATTGGATCTAATGCCATGAGATTGTTGGTTGCTAATATTATTGAAGAAGACGGAAAAGATACACATTTTAGTAAAAGTGCTTTGGTTCGATTGCCAATTCGTTTGGGTCAAGATGCCTTTACGGTAGGTGAAATTTCTGAAGAAAATATTGATAGAATGGTAGATGCTATGAAAGCATATAAATTATTAATGAAAGTTCATAAAGTCGAAAAATATCGTGCACTTGCAACTTCTGCTATGCGAGAAGCGTATAATGGAAATGAAGTAATTGATATAATAAAAGAAAAAGCAGGCATTCAAATAGAAATTATTGACGGTAAAACCGAAGCAGCAATTATTGCTACAACTGATTTGCATTATTTGTTAAAAACTGAAAACACCTACCTTTATGTTGATGTTGGTGGAGGTAGTACTGAATTTTCTTTATTTTCTAATAGTCAAATGATAGCATCCAAATCTTTCAAAATAGGAACGGTACGTTTATTGAACGAAATGGTAAATGATATTGTTTGGCAAGAAATAGAAAAATGGATAAAATTGCATACACTAGAATTTGAAAATGTAATTTTGATTGGTTCAGGTGGTAATATCAATAAACTCTTTAAAATGTCTGGCAAACAACAAGACAAACCACTTACTTATAATTATGTCAATAAAAGATATATTTTTTTAAATTCGTTATCCTATGAACAAAGAGTATCAGAACTTGGGTTAAATCCTGATCGTGCTGATGTAATTGTATTGGCTACAAAAATTTATTTAAACGCCATGAAATGGTCTGCTGCCAAACATATTTTTGTTCCCAAAATAGGACTTTCTGATGGTATTATAAAAGCAATGTATTTTGGTAAAATTTAAAACCACAAAATTTTTATCACTTAGATTCAAGTTACAAATGCAACTGGGTAAAAATAAATAGATTATTTTTTCAAAAGAAAGGACTAACAAGTCCTTCCTCCTGAATGGAATATTTTGA
>JAYTVI010000165.1:0-4087 GCA_043744095.1 Flavobacterium sp. | reverse complement strand
GTGTGGAATGACTTGACCGAAAAAATGGGTTATTGGGTAGATATGGATGATCCATATGTAACGTACAAATCCAAATATATGGAATCGGTTTGGTGGTTGTTGAAACAAATTTACAATAAAGATTTATTATACAAAGGTTACACCATTCAACCGTATTCTCCAAAAGCTGGAACGGGTTTATCTTCACACGAAGTAAACCAACCCGGAAGTTATAGAGACGTAACGGATACAACAGTTGTGGCACAATTCCTCATCCCAACCTTCTCCAAAGGAGAAGGAGATATTGAGGAGAATGATATTCGCAAAGTATTTGGTCTCAATTCCTCTCCTTTGGAGAGGTTAGGAGAGGATTTTTATTTCTTAGCTTGGACAACAACACCTTGGACTTTGCCATCAAATACCGCTTTGACTGTTGGTCCAAAAATCGATTATGTTTTGGTGGAAACTTTCAATCAATACACTTTTCGTCCTCTAAAAGTAATTTTAGCTAAAAACCTTGTCGGAAAACAATTCGGAAAAGGATTTTTTGCAAGTACAGAACCATCTGATTTTGAAAATTTCAAAGAAGGTGATAACCTGCCTGCCGGCAAGGCAGGAAATATTCCATATCAAATTTTAGCCGAATGCAAAGGTGCTGATTTAGTTGGAATTCGTTACGAACAATTAATGAAACTAGCGTTACCATATCAAAATCCACAAGATGCATTTAGAGTAATTTCAGGTGATTTTGTAACTACAGAAGATGGAACTGGAATTGTACACACAGCGCCAACTTTTGGTGCAGATGATGCTAAAGTTGCTAAAGAAGCAACACCTGAAGTTCCGCCAATGTTGGTTTTAGATGAAAATGGAAATCCTGTTCCTTTGGTTGATTTACAAGGTAAATTTATTCAAGGTTTAGGTAATTATTCTGGGAAATACGTTAAAAACGAATATTACAATGACAATGAAGCACCAGAACGTTCAGCTGATGTTGAAATTGCAATTCAATTAAAAGAAGAAAATAAGGCATTCAAAGTCGAAAAATACGTGCACAGTTACCCACATTGTTGGAGAACAGACAAACCAATTTTATATTATCCGTTAGATTCTTGGTTCATAAAAGTAACCGAAATCAAAGACAGAATGTTCGATTTGAACGAAACCATCAACTGGAAACCAAAAGCAACTGGTGAAGGTCGTTTCGGAAATTGGTTAAAAAATGCTAACGATTGGAATTTGTCACGTTCAAGATATTGGGGAATTCCATTGCCAATTTGGAGAACTGAAGATGGTACAGAAGAAGTTTTAATTGGTTCTGTAGAAGAATTATATTCAGAAATTGAAAAATCTATCACAGCAGGTTTTCAATCAGAAAATCCATTTAAAGGTTTTGAAGTTGGAAATATGAGTGAATCAAACTACGATTTAGTTGATTTACACAAAAATGTAGTTGACAATATTGTATTGGTTTCGCCATCTGGAAAAGAAATGAAACGCGAATCTGATTTGATAGACGTTTGGTTCGATTCTGGCGCAATGCCTTATGCACAATGGCATTATCCATTTGAAATGCCCTTCCTAAATCCTTCCCAAAAGGAAGGACTTCAGAAAGTATCAAAATATCAAACCGCAAGAAATTCGAGTTATCATTATTTGGTCGAATTAAAACAAAAAAACAAAAATAATCCTACTCAAGCTGAAAATGTATTATGGCATCAATTAAGAGGCAAGAAGTTAGAAAATTTTAAATTTAGAAGACAACATATTATTGATGAGTTCATTGCAGACTTTGTTTGTATAGATAAAAAGATAATTATTGAAGTTGATGGAGGTTATCACACAAGACCAGAAATAATTGAAGCTGATGCATTAAGAACAAAAATTTTAGAAGAAGATTTAGGTTATAAAGTTATTCGTTTTACAAATGAACAAGTAATTTCAGATATTGATAGTGTTTTAAACACTATTTTAATTGCAATTAATAGCAGGACTACTGAGAAAGTCCTTCCTTTTGGGAAGGATTTAGGATGGGCTACTGCCGATTTTATTGCCGAAGGTGTTGATCAAACTCGTGGATGGTTTTATACTTTGCACGCAATTTCAACATTAGTTTTTGATAAAGTTGCTTATAAAAATGTAGTTTCAAATGGTTTAGTTTTAGATAAAAACGGACAAAAAATGTCTAAACGTCTAGGAAATGCTGCCGATCCGTTTACAACTTTAAGTGAATACGGTGCAGACGCAACTCGTTGGTATATGATATCAAATGCAAATCCTTGGGATAATTTGAAGTTCGATTTAGAAGGAATTGCTGAGGTACGTCGTAAATTTTTCGGAACTTTATATAACACATATTCGTTCTTTACCTTATATGCTAATATTGATGGTTTTAACTATTCAGAAGCCGAAATCCCATTAAACGAAAGACCTGAAATTGACCGTTGGATTTTATCAGAATTACACACTTTGATAAAAAATGTAGATGAATTTTATGCAGATTATGAGCCAACAAAAGCCGCAAGAGCAATTTCTGACTTTGTTCAAGAAAATTTAAGCAATTGGTACGTTCGTTTGTGCAGAAGAAGATTCTGGAAAGGCGAATACGGAAAAGACAAAATTGCGGCATATCAAACGCTTTACACTTGTTTGATAAATATAGCTAAACTTTCTGCTCCTATAGCTCCGTTTTTTATGGACCAGTTATATCGTGATTTAGTTAGAACCACACAAAGTGAGAGTTTTACTAGTGTTCACTTGGCTTTTTTCCCTGTTTCGGTTGAAAACTTTGTTGATAAATCATTAGAGAGCAGAATGATGAAAGCACAAACTGTTTCATCACTAGTATTATCACTTCGAAAAAAGGAAATGATTAAAGTGCGTCAGCCATTGCAAAAGGTTATGATTCCTATACTTGACGAGAATCAACGTGCTGAAATCGAGGCAGTTTCTGACTTAATAAAAGCCGAAGTAAATGTAAAAGAAATCGTACTTCTTGATGACGCTTCAGGAATATTAATCAAGCAAATAAAACCTAATTTTAAAACTTTAGGACCACGTTTTGGTAAAGATATGGGATTGATTTCCAAACAAATACAAGGTTTTACACCGGAACAAATCAATCAATTAGATAGTCTTGGCTTTCTAAATATTGAAATATCAGGAAATACAATAACTTTATCCCAAGATGATGTAGAGATTTCTTCTCAAGATATCGAAGGCTGGTTGGTTGCCAATGCAAACGGAATTACAGTAGCATTAGATATCACCATCACCAATGAATTAAAAGAAGAAGGTATTGCAAGAGAGTTAATAAATAGAATTCAAAACATCAGAAAAGATTCTGGATTTGAAGTTACCGATAAAATAAAAGTGCATTTGCAAAGTAACCCAGTTCTAGAAAAAGCGGTAGGAGCAAATGAAAACTATATTAAGTCAGAAACATTAACAGAAACCTTAATTTTTGAAGACGAAATAAAAAACGGTACGGAAATTGAGTTTGATGATATAAAAACAAATATAATAATTACAAAATAATAAGAATATGGTAGATGAAATTGCAAGATACTCTGATGCTGATTTAGCAGAGTTCAAAGAATTAATTTTAAAAAAAATTGCAAAAGCACAATATGATTTAGATTTGATAAAAAGTGCTTATATGAATGATTTAAATAACGGTACAGATGATACTTCGCCTACGTTTAAAGCATTTGAAGAAGGAAGCGAAACAATGAGTAAAGAAGCAAATTCACAGTTGGCAATTCGTCAAGAAAAATTTATTCGTGACTTGAAAAATGCACTTTTCCGTGTTGAAAATAAAACCTATGGCGTTTGTAAAGTAACAGGTAAATTAATAAGCAAAGAGCGTTTAATGATTGTTCCTCACGCTACAATGAGTATCGAAGCAAAAAACATGCAACGATAATCGGTATGTTATAAAATAATTAACGCTCCAATAGGAGCGTTTTTTTTAAAATAATTCTATTTTTGCGCCATTAATAAAATAAAAATGTCATTATCAAAAGCATATTTCTTAATTGTCTTTATATTAATTTTAGATCAATTTTCGAAAATTTACATAAAAACCAGTTTTGTATTAGGAGAAGAA
>JAYTVI010000164.1:0-4087 GCA_043744095.1 Flavobacterium sp. | reverse complement strand
CTGAAAATTATTGTATGCTATATGAAGTGCGACCAAAAGCTTGTAGAGAGTTTCCACATACAGATAGAAAAAAGTTTCAACAAATTACAGATTTAACTTTAAAAAATGTAGCGATTTGTCCTGCAGCTTTTAATATTGTGGAGGAAATGAAGAAAAGGATGTCAAATTAAGTAAATTGTTGTATATTAGTTTTTTAAAAAATTAATTCAAGATAACTATGAAAAATATTATTTTAGTCTTTTTTGTTTTTTTCTCATTGAAAAATTCGGCTTGTAATTGTATATCTATAGCTGAAGCACAGAAAAAGTCATTAAAAACCAATAAGTTAATATTGCTTCATTATGATACAAGATATGAATTTGATGATGATTATAAAGCAATTTTAAATACCTATCAATATGATGAAAACCAAAACAATCTGATTGATAAATACATATATGTTTGTATTCAAGGATTAAACAATTTAGAATATTTTGAGAAATATAATATTGAAAAGAATTCTCAATTATTAATTATAGATGCAAATGGTGAAATAGTTTATCGTTTTATAGATTTTAATAATCCAGATGAATTTGCGGCTGCATTAATTAATTTTGATATTCAAAAGATATTTTTATCAAATGATTTAAAGACATTTTATAAAAAAAATAATTATAATACAGCTATGAGAATTGCTCAAAAGTATTTGGATTATTCGTTACTAGTTGACCCATATTTCAGAAAAAATCTAATTGAGATTAGTAAAGTTTATATATTAAAAGCAGGAAATTATATAGCCAAAAAGGATTTATCATATATAGAAAAACAACAAAAGTTAGAATTGTATAAATTATACCAATGGGCTTATCTCAAAAATTTTGCATTGTTAGAAGAAAAATTATCACAATTTGATTCAACTAAAATTTTAGAGAATAATATAGAAATTTACTATTTCTTAAAATATATTTCAACTAAAGGATTGAAAAGTGAAGAGTTTAAATCTATTGAAGAAAAAATAAACACAATTGAAGGATTTGATTATTTTATAAAAAAAGCAAATTCTATTTTAGAACAACAAGTTTAATTGTATATCAAATACTTTTTTCTCATTTCTTTAAAATCATTTAATCCTTTTTCCCAACTTTTTCTAATTTCAAATTCAGAAATTCCGGATACAATTTGTTGCTGAAGTTTTTTTGTACCAGCAAGTTTTGTAAAAAAAGGATTGAAAAACTTTGATTTATCAGCAGTTTCTTGATATGCTTTGATTAACCATTTCAATTCTAATTGGCTTACTTTTGGTATAGTTGTAAGATCTTCACCATAACAACCAACACCTTTGTAAATTGGATCTTTGGCTCCAAAATTTGGCTTCGGGGTAAAACTAAATTGATTTTGTTTTAAAAATGGTGAGCCATAAATCTGAAATTGTTTTTCGGTACCACGACCAACGCTAACATTTGTACCTTCAAACAAACATAAACTAGCATATAAATTGATTGCTTGATCGTTGGGTAAATTTGGCGATGGTTTTTCGGGTAAACTATATGGCATAATTCTATAATAGTTTTGACAAGGAGTGATTTTCAATCGACATTGAATACCGTTTTTCAACCATTTTTCGCCATTAATCATTTGTGCATATTCACCAATTGTCATTCCGTGAAGTATAGGAATCGTGTGCATACCTACAAAACTTGTAAATTCTTTTTCTAATATTGGACCATCTACAATGCTTCCGTTAGGATTTGGTCTGTCAAGAATTAATAATTCAATGTTATTTTCGGCGCAAGCTTCCATTATATAATGAAGAGATGAAATGTAAGTATAAAATCGTGCTCCTACATCTTGCAAATCAAAAATAAGAATTTCTAATCCAGCTAATTGTTCAGGTTTTGGTTTCTTGTTATTACCATATAAAGAGATAATTGGCAACCCTGTTTTAGAGTCTTTTTCGTCAGTTATATGTTCGCCAGCATCTGCTGTTCCACGAAAACCGTGTTCTGGAGCGAATATTTTTTGGAGATTTATTTTTTGGTTTAAAAGAAAATCTATAATGGATATATCTACATCAGCTTCGTCTGCTTCACCTACGTCTATTATAATCATTCTTCCTCTTTTATGTATTCCTCCAGTTTGATTGGTAACAACTCCAACTTTTTTATCTTTCAAAAATGGTAAATAAGAAGAGTGGTTTTCTGCACCAGTCTTTATTTCCGAAAGCTGCATTTCGATTTCTTTTATTTGATTTTCAACTACTGTTTTTTGACTTTTGCCTTTTGACTTCTGTGAAGTTCCACAAGAAAGCATTAGTAGAAACAAGAATAAAATTGTAATTTTGAACACCAAATTTGAACTCATACCATTGAATTTAGAATATTTTATAGCAAAAAGATTAGTATCTGCTAAAGAACACAAAAGTAGCATTTCTGCTCCAATTATAAAAATCGCGATCGCTGCAATAGCTATTGGAATGATTATGATGATTATTTCAGTAGCAACAGGTATAGGTTTGCAACAAAAAATCCGACAAAAAGTCTCTGCGTTTAATGGGCATGTTATAATCTCAAATTTTGATGATAATCAATCTCAAGGTAGTAGTAAGCCAATTTCAACAAAACAAAATTTTTATCCAACTTTTATATCAGTTGAAGGAATTTCACACATTCAAGCAGTTGCTTGCAAAACGGGAATAATAAGAACAAATTCCGAATTTGAAGGAATATTATTCAAAGGTGTTGGTAAAGACTATCAATGGCAGAATATAAAAGAATATTTAATCTCTGGAAAACTGCCCAATGTATCGGGAGTTTTAAATTCAGACGTTTTAATTTCTCAATTTTTAGCCAATAGACTAGAACTTAAAGTAGGGGATAAGTTCAATACTTTTTTTATGAAAGAAGATAATAATCAACTTCCAAATTTAAGAGTATTTCAAATTTGTGGAATTTATAATTCAGGGTTTCAAGAATTTGATTCTACATATATAATAGGTGATATTCGACATTTACAACATATCAATAAATGGAGACCAGATCAAGTTGGTTCTTTTGAAGTTTTTGTTGATGATTTTAATACAATACAGACAAAAGGAGAAGAAGTATATAAAGAGACAAGTTCTACTTTAGATACACAAACAATAGTAGAAAAATATTACTATATTTTTGAATGGCTAAAATTATTTGATTTTAATATAATTGTAATTTTAATTATAATGATTGTAGTTGCAACAATAAATATGATTGTTGCATTGTTGGTGCTTATTCTTGAACGTACACAAATGATAGGAGTATTGAAGTCTTTAGGGTCGAATAATTGGATGATTCGGAGGATTTTTATTTATAATGCTTTTTATTTAATAATTAGAGGCCTTTTTTGGGGGAATTTAATTGGTATTGGTTTATTATTAACGCAACACTTTTTTGGAATCATTAAATTAAACCCCGAAAACTACTACGTAAACGAAGCGCCAGTATATTTAAATTGGTATTATATTATAGCTTTAAATTTTATGACAATATTAATTTGTTTATTTGTGTTGCTTATTCCTTCTTTTGTAATAACCAAAATTACTCCAATAAAAGCAATGAAATTTGACTAATTTTTTATTTAATTTTTAAACTATTGATTAGCTGAATTATTAAAATTCAAAATTTCAGTTATAATTTAAGAATAAATAAATCAATTTGAAGATATAACTTTTATTATAACAAAGTTAAAATTTATAAATTGTTGTTTTGCAAAACACACATCATCAACAGGTTAAAAAAAAGATAAAAAAAACATCAAATTAAATTTGCTTAAACGATTTTACTGATTACTTTTGCACCCGCATTAAAGGAGACGTTCATTTTTAAATACTGATTAATTAAAAAACTTTTCGAAAATTTATTTTTAAAAATAAATTAAAAAAAGTTTTGGTATTAAGAAATAAAGATTACTTTTGCACCCGCTAAATGAGGCGGATTTGAGAATGTTTGAATAGTTTAGAGGAATAAGAAAAAAGTATATTAACGTTCATAGACATATTGAATTGACAGCCGTTCTGATGCAAATCAGAACAAATAAAAAGAGAGTAAGCGAATCGGAAGATTTGAGAGACTAGAGA
>JAYTVI010000163.1:0-14732 GCA_043744095.1 Flavobacterium sp. | reverse complement strand
CAAAAATAGCTAAATGTTTGTAAAGAGCATACTATTAGCAAAAAGTTATGATTTGAAAATAAACATAAATAAAAAACCATCCCGTTTGGGATGGTTTTAAATCAATTTATTGAATAAATTAGTTTTTTACAACTTTAATAGTTGAAGTGTTTCCTAAATTATTAGTAACTTTTACTAAATAAACAGCACTGTTTAATGCATCAACATTTAAAGAAGCATTTGTTACAGAAGTAAAGTTATTGTTTAAAACTTGTTTTCCTAAAACATCAAATACAGTAACATTTGTAATGTCTTTACCATATACTTCTAAAGCTTTGTTAGAAATGTTAGCAGAGAATAATTTGTTGTTAGAGAAAGTTTTAGTTGGTAAAACAACTCCTACGTATTTAAAAATACCACCAACAGTAGATGATGTATTAAATCCTGAAGCAAACCCTACATTTTGATTAAAAAAAGTAACTGCACTACCACCATCAACATTTACATCATCTCCAAGTAAATTAATGTTCTCCCAAGTTAAACCTCCATCATAGGAATATGAAGTACCTCTAGCATCTAAATCAACATCATTACCGATAGAAACATAAGTGTCATCTGAACCAGGAACAAAAGAAATATCATTCGGTCTTATAGCACCAGTTGGTGCTAATTCAACCCAAGTTTGACCACCATCAGTTGTTTTCCATGATTGGTAATCTGGATTAAACATTAATCCTTCTGTTTCACTTTTCATAGCTAATTGTCCACCTGGAGTTGTGTCTGATGCTGCTAATGGGTTTAAATATGCAGTCCAAGTTAATCCAGCATCATTTGAAACATAAGTTCTTGCTTTGTTTGTCAAAAACAAAATTGTATTTCCTATTTGTGCGTAAGAATTTGTAAAAGCATACTCATCAGCTAACATTGGAGACATACTTCCAGAAGGTATTCTTGACCAAGTTTCACCACCATCGGTTGTTCTGTAAATTTCGAAGTAACCCCCTAAAGGATCTCCAACAGTTACGCCAAGATTAGGATTTACGAATGCACCAAAATCAAAAAAAGAAGTAGCTCCTCCAAATAAACCAGTAGTCTTTTTAACCCAATTAACTCCACCATCTGTAGTTTTATACAAACCATCATTAGAAGCACCAATATAACAAGTAGTACCTGATATAGCTTTAATAGAAGCAACAGTTGAAGTACTTGGAATACCAATAAGACCATTTGTCCAAGTGTTACCACCATCTGTAGACTTAGCAAATTCTAAAATTGGATTCGTAGGTGTTGTTCCGTCGTATGCTTCTAGCCATACATTATTTTCATCAGCAATTGAAATTTTAGAAACACCACGAACATTTGCAAATGAAGTTATTCTTTCTTCCCAAAAAACTTGAGAAAAAGTGTGAGAAGTCAACATTAGACCAAATAAAAGTAATAATTTTTTCATTTTTTTATAGTTTTTAATTAATAGTTACAAATATACATTTTTTTTTTATTTAATTATAATTGAATAATATTAGAATACACTGCATCATCTCCTAGACCTTCTTTAGTAAATTTTAAAATATCAATAAAACCTGAGGTAGAAGTTGCTTGATTGTATGTACCATTATATATTAAGGTTGTACCATCAGGTTTTTTAATAATAATTCTATATTTTAAATCCAATGGTGTGCTCTCAAGAACGGTAGGTGAAATTGAAACTTTATAATTACCTGGATTATATACAGCTAATTGATTTTCAATACCTGTCGTAGAAGTTGATGCTAATTGTGAGTTTAAAATTGAAAAAGACCTAGGAGCTTCTAATGAACCCGCTGCAGCAAAATTTGCACTTGTAAAAATAGCACCTCCAATATTTGTACCTGAACCTGATGGTATAGAGATAGTAGGAAGAGTATCTGTAGAATTATCAAAAAATATAGATTTACCAATAGATGTAACAATTATATTTTTATCAGCTAATATAGTTACTGCATGTGTACTAACAAAATTTGAAGCTGTGGTTGTTAAATCGGTATCATAAGTAATAGGATATTGTGTTCCCATAACTGTAATATTAGAGGAAGATACAGTAGAGCCTTTTAAAGTTAGAGCTACAGAATTTAATCTTGTAATTTTACAATTAATTTGATTTCCTGTTGATAAATTTTCCCAAGCTACCTTAACCTGAAATTTCGAATCACTGTCTACTGGAACTGAAGTATCGCCTGAATCAAAAGTAATCTCATTTGAAGTTAATAAAAAATGCTTTCCAGCTATTGCATTCTTAAGGCTTATTGCATTTAATTTTAAACTTACAGGCATATTAAATGTACCACCACCACCACCAACTAAAACTTTACCATTTATAGTATTAATACCCGGTAATAATCTCACTGTGGCTCTTCTTAACGACCCACCTAATGTTTTAGTAACTGCTTCAATATCTATGGTATCATTCACCATTGCAGCAAATTCTTGTGGTATTGTTGCAGTAAAATCAACTGCTTGTCCTGGCAATGCAAAAGTTGCTGTAGAAGATACTGTACCGGTAATAGTTTCAATAGTTAAATTGTTTGATTCAGGAGTACCGTCAAATTTATCATTAGTAGTACAAGAAACAACAATTAATAATATTTGAAAAACAACTATTGTTTTAATTAAATTTATCATTTTTAAATATTTATAGTTCATAATTATTAAAGGAATTCAATAAAATATTAGCATCAGACTCAAATTTAGTAACAAATTTATATCCTTGTTTCATTCCTGGTTGGGTTTTTACAGTCGCTGAAAGGCTGTTATAATCAGCAACATTACCATTTGCATCATAAGAATATCCCAAGAATCTAAACTTATCTCCTTGATTAAAATCTGAAACCGATTTTCCTAAAGCTGTAGCTAATTCTGTTGGGGTAATTTTCAGATCATATGGGAAAGCAGTAACAGTTCTCAAAAGCACATAATTATTAGCAGTAACATCTATACCTGTAGAATATCGTACATACAACTCAAATTTAACAACAGTGTTAGATGGATTTGTTAACAAACCTCCAAATTCAGCTTCATTGATATGCTCAAAAGCCAACAGTTTCTTGGTTATATCTAATCTAACATACTGTCCTTGAACAATTGTAGGTAACGGATTTAAACTTTCATCTTTTTCACAAGAGGACAATGAAAATAATACAAGTAAAAAAGGTAACATTATTAGTTTTTTCATTTTTTTATATTTTAATGTAAAATTAAATTCGCTTTATCCCAAAAAACTTTTTTAGTTCGAGAATTATTTGGTGTGTTTGGATTATTATTTACACTTACCAGAGGATAATATGCTGTGTAAAAATAATCTCCTGCAATAGGTTCTAAAGTAGGTTGAAAATTACTTGGATAACCTGTTCTTCTATAATTATTATATGGTTCAATACCATTACCCCATGAAGCGATAAAATATTCTTTGATTATCAATTCTAATTTTTTATCAGCATTTTGATTATCATAAACATCACCTATAAAATCTAAATAAGCAATTTTATTATTTGCTAAAAAAGTTGTTTGTTGTGTTGTTAAAATTGGGTAATCACCAATAGGCTTTGTTGATTTGTCCATTGAATCAGTAATACCAGCCAAAAACTCTGCTCTAGCATCACCAGTTAAACCTATTTTCAAAATGGCCTCAGCTTTCATGAAATGAACAAAGGATGATAATAAAATAGGCATAATACCAGCACCTTTAGCGCCAGCTGTGCCACTTGTTTGAACCGATTTTGCTGTTCCAAACGAACCTCCTGCAGGATAAACTCCAACAACAGTTCTGTACTCTGCATCAGGTGGAATTCCTGAATTATTACCATGATCTCTACCTAAATATCCATTCGCTTTTACACTAGATCCTGAAAACCAGTTTGAAACAGAATATGGAGTTAATACAGAAGAATTGTAAAAAGAACTATATCGTGAATCATTATAATGATTGGGTCTGGTTATTCCCGGCAATTCAAAAAGATCTAAATCAGCTGGGTTGGCTGTTTGTTTGTAAAAATAATAATTTACTCTTGGATCAATTTTTTTTATTGGAATATTTGAAGTATTTGCAGTTGGATCTGCTACAAATCCCTTTTCTGTAGTCATACACCACATCATATAATTTGCTAAATAAGCTCCACCACCCAATTCATATTGATCATTGTAGTCTGGATGTCTAGTATTTGGATTTGTTCTCGAATTTCCATACGGAAAAACAAAATCTTCTTGTGGTGTATCTATATAATCTCCTGCTGTGATGATATCTTGCATAGCTGCTTTTACATCAGGAATACCTATTTCAGAACCAGCAAGCCTTGCAGTTAAATACATTTTTAATTTTAAAGTTTTTGCTAAGGTAATCCAATTTGCTTGGCTAGAGTAATATAGATCATTAATTTCACTAGCACTATTATTGGGTGTTGACAAAGTAACAATAGCTTCGTCTAACTCAATTAATATTTGTTTATAAACTTCAGCACTTTTATCAAATTTAGGTGTCAAATTTTCATTACCTAATAAAGCTTCTTTTACTGGTATATCACCATACATATCAGTCATAGTTAACAATATATAACATCTAATTACTTTAGATGCTCCCAAAGCATAATATTCTTTTTTTTCAACTGCCTTAGGTTCCATTAATTTTAAAGCAGATAAAATATTATAACCAGTAGACCAATTGCCGTTAAAATCATTTGGTGTAAAAGCATTTTCATAGGTATTACCTCCAGTCATTGCCATTTGTCTTGTAACACGTTGGGTAAAAGAATTTGAAGAATTAACAAATTTTGGCAATTCTAATTGAATGTAATTAAAAGCAAATATCGGATCTAACAATTTTTTAGAGACACCACTTGGGTCTTCTAATTGATCTAAATCAATAGTTTCACAACTGCTCAATCCTAGAATTGAAACAAATATAAAAAACTTAAAAAAGGATATATTAATTTTCATTTTTAAAAAGTTAAGTTAAAGTTAAATCCAAATCTTTTTGAAGTTGGACCTGTAAAAAAATCAAATCCTGATCCATTTCCGACTCCTAAGCTAGAAACTTCTGGATCAAAATTAAGATGTGTAGGGAAATTAAATGCTTTGAACCAAAGATTTGAACCTACAATAGAAATTGAAATTTTTCCAAAAGGTGTTTTATCAAGATATTTTTTTGGTAAAGAATAAGATAGCGAAACCTCTCTCAACCTTATGTTTGAAGCATCATATATAGCTTGTTCTCTAATAAAAAAACCATTGTTATTAAAACCATATTGCGTATAACCAATTTGGATATTATTAATATTCCCATTTTGCAACACTCCAGGCAATACTACTGTTCCCGAACGATCATATAAAGAATCTTCTGTTATACCTCTTGATAAAAGTGAGGCAGCAGTTGAGGAATACATATCTCCTCCTTTTGTATATTCAATTTGAAAACCAAAAGTAACATCTTTGTATGAAATTTCATTTGTTACAGTTGATTTCCAATCAGGATTTGGATCACCAATTATTGTATTCTCATCGTTGATTAAATAATTACCGTCATTTCCAACTAAATAGTTCCCATTATTATCACGAGCAATTGAATTTGCCATAATAACTCCATAAGGTTGACCAGGCACAGCAAAATTACCTAAATTTGTAAAACCAGCTATTCCGGTCGCTTTAACTCCTAATCCTAGTGATTCAACAATATTTTTATTTGTTGAAAATTGAGTTGAAATATCCCAAGACAATCCATTTGTTTTAGATTTGAGGACCGCCAAGTTCAACCCCAATTCGATACCTTTATTACTTACTTCGGCAACATTTGTAAAAGAAACTTCAGAACCATTTTCTGGAGCAAGTTCTTGTCTAATAATAAGATCTGTTGATCTTTTATCATAAATCGATAAATCTAAACCAATTCTATTATTAAAAAATTTTCCTTCTAAACCAAACTCTAATTCCTTAAATAATTCAGGTTTTAAATCTAAATTCCCTAATAAAGATTGACCTCCATCTATAGCAGGGTAAATTTGATTCAAAACAGTACCATTGTCTTCTACATAAGCTTTTGTTTCTAATCTTAAACCTGCAATCGTTTTGTATGGCTGAGGAAATCCTGCAGATGAACCATACCCAACTCTCATTTTAAGGTAATTAACATATTTATTTCCTTTCAAAACCTTAATTGCGTCAGTTGGGACAAATGACAACGATGCAGATGGGTAAAATAAAGATCTGTTGTTTGGTTGTAATGACGAAAACCAATCATTACGTCCTTGTAAGTTTAAATATAAATATTTATTGTATCCTAGCGTAACACTACCATAAATAGCTGCAATATTTTGGCTTTGATGACCTGATTCATTGTAAGCATTTTCAAAATACTGATGTTCAAGTAAACCATATATTGATTGACCACTACTGTCTAAATAATTGTAATTTGAAGCCTCTAGTCTGGAATTAAATCCTAAAGTACCATCTAAATTGAAAAGATTACTTTTATCAATTTTTGTGTCAAAATTATAACTAAACGTGTGATCAAAAATAGTACTTTCTCTCACTGTAGTTCTTAAATAACCATCATCATAAAAACTTTGACCATTACCTTTATTTACATAATATTTTTTTGTTTGTGTATAGTTATCTAATGCTAGTCTATAGGATACATTTGACCAAGAATTAATTTCATAATTTGCCGCTACATTTCCATAAAATCTTCTTACACCTTCATCATCACTTGAATTTTTTAAGGTCCATCTTGGATTTGGAATATCTGCTCTATAATTTACAGAAGAGTTATCAATAGGGCTTTGATAAGGTAATCCAAATAAATCAAAACTTATTGGTGTATAAAAAATTGTACTAAATACACCAGGAGCTGGACCACCAGAACCCAAACTTATTCCTGTAGGAGGTGATGTTTTATCTGTTTTGGAATAATTCATGACAGAACTTATAGTAAAACCGTTTTCAAGTTTTGTTTGTCCGCCCATATTTATATTAAATCTTTTGTAGGTGTTATTTGCAATAAAACCTTCATCTCTTGTATTACCCACACTAACATTGTAAGTAGTTTTATCAGCTCTTCCTCCCACAGAAATAGAAGTAGTACTTACAAAACCTGTTGAGAAAAAAGGTGATACATTATCGTGAGGCGCATAAGCAACTGTTTTGCCTACATATTCTGGAAATGCTGCATTAAGTGCTGGGTAATCATACCAATGTTTGATTGTTCCATCATCATTTATACCTTGGGTACCTGAAACCCCAAATGCTGGACCCCAATTAGAGAATGCCTTAGTATATGTATTATCAAAACCATTACCATATTTATACTGCAAATCAGGTAAAGAAGCTATTTTTGTGTTATATAAAGATTGAGAAAAAGTAATCTGCAATTTCTTATTTATATCTTTTGTATTACCAGCTTTAGTAGTTACCAAAATTACACCATTCCTACCAGCAGAACCATAAAGTGTAGTTGCGCTTAGTCCTTTTAGGATATCAACACTTTCTATACTATTAGGATCTAAATCTAAAAACCTACTAGATGAATTTGTTGTTCCTCCAACAAAGTTATCATCGCTATTGGTGTCTGAATTGAATGGAATTCCGTCAACAACAAATAAAGGCTGATTACTTCCTGTTATTGAAGATCTACCTCTAATAACAATATTTGTTCCAGAACCAGACATTCCACTTGTTTGATTAATATTTACACCAGGTGCTTTACCAGTCAATGCTCTAGCGATATCAGTTGAAGGTTTTGATGCAAAATCTTCAGCTTTAATACTCGCAACTGCGTAACCAAGAGCTTTTTTCTCTTTCTTAATCCCTTGACCTGTTACAACAACTTCACCTAATTCTACTCCACCAGATTTCATTTTCATATTTAATGTACTAGATGCTCCTACTGTTGCAGAAGTATCACTCATACCAATAAAAGAAAAAACCAAAACTTCTCCAGTTTTTGCTTTTATAGAATATTTTCCATCTACATCTGTTTGAGTTCCACGATTTGTGCCTTTTACAATTACATTGGCACCTGGTAGCGGACCTGTTTCGTCAGAAACAACACCAGTCACGGTTTTCTCTTGTGCAAAAGAAAACTGCATTGATAATGCTAATAATAGCATGAAAATCCATTTGAACTTTGATCTCATATAAGTTTTGTTTGAGTTAGTTATTCTGCAAACTTCTTAATAATTTCTTAAATAAACAAATCCTATTAATTAATAATCAGTTTTTAGTACTGTTAAATGTTTTTTATCCAAAAAAGTCAAGAGAACAACTTTAAGTTAGATACAATAATTCTCATTTGGTTGCGTAAAAATTTATATTTTTATAAAAAATTAAAAATGCTGAACTTAAAATTTTCAAAATTTAAATTTGAAGCTGGTACAGATGAAGCTGGTCGTGGTTGTCTTGCTGGTCCAGTAACAGCAGCTGCTGTAATTCTGAATGATAATTTTAAAAATGAATTACTAAATGACTCCAAAAAAGTTTCAGAAAAAAACAGAAAAACACTTAAAATAATAATCGAAAAAAAAGCAATTAGCTATGCAGTTACACATTTATTCCCAAATGAAATTGATGAAATCAATATTTTGAACGCATCAATGAAAGGAATGCAAGAATCAATTTTGAAGCTTCATATTATTCCTGATTTTATTGTTGTTGATGGAAATAGAAATTTGAATGCTAAATTGGGTAACAAAAATAAAAATGGCAAACAATTTTCGTTAACTGAAATTGAAATTCTAAAGTCGATTCCGAATAAAAGTTTTATAAAAGGAGATTCTAAATATATGAATATTGCAGCAGCTTCCATTTTAGCAAAAACTTACAGAGATGACTATATGAATATGATTCATGAAGAATTTCCAATGTATAATTGGAAACAAAACAAAGGATACCCTACTTTAGAACATCGAGAAGCTATTAGAAAATTTGGTGTGACAAAATACCATCGTTTAAGCTTTCGGTTGTTACCTGAGCAATTAAAGCTAGAACTATAAGCTTTTAAATTATTTTATTAAAGTAGCTTCGAATAAATTTAAAAAGTGTTTTAATATTTTTTCTTTTACTTCTTCTTCATTGACTTTTTCAACTCCAAGTTCTACATTCAGAGATGTTACTGATTTTCCTCTTATTCCACAGGGAATAATAGTATCAAAATAACCCAAATCTACATTTACATTTAATGCTAATCCGTGCATAGTAACCCAACGTGATGCTCTTACTCCCATTGCGCAGATTTTTCTTGCAAAAGGTGTCCCTACACCAAGCCAAACTCCGGTTTCGCCTTCGCTTCTTGAACTTACAATATTATACTCTGCCAATGTAAGAATAATAGATTCTTCTAAAAAACGCAAATATTTATGAATGTCTGTAAAAAAGTTTTCTAAATCTAGAATAGGATAACCAACTATTTGTCCTGGTCCGTGATAGGTTATATCTCCACCTCTATTTATTTTATAAAAAGTCGCTCCTTTATTTTCTATTTGTTTTTCAGACAATAACAAGTTTTTCATATCACCGCTTTTTCCTAATGTATATACATGAGGATGAGTTACAAACAAAAAATAATTAGGCGTTTTTTTCTGGGTATCTTCTCTTCTGTTTTTGATTTTTAGGTCTACTATTTCTTTAAAAAGCAATTCTTGATAATCCCAAGTATCTTTATAATCTCTCAATCCTAAATCGTAAAGTTGAATTTTTTTGTTCATTTTTTCTTGTTATGACAACAAAGATACAAAGGTTTTCAATAACGTTCGTTTCAACTTTAGTTATATAATATCATTTGTTACCAGAAATTATTCTAAAAAAAAAGACTTTGCAACTTTAATTCAGATAAAGTATCTTTGTAGACTTAAAAATTGACTCCAATGGCATTATCAGAACAAGAAATCCTTCGTAGAGAAGCACTTACCGAATTACGTACTTTAGGCATCGAACCATATCCTGCAAACGAATACATCGTTACTGCAAAATCTAATGAAATTCTATCAGATTTTGAAAAATTTGAAGGAAAAGAAGTTGTTCTTGCTGGTCGATTAATGGGAAAACGTATCATGGGAAAAGCTTCTTTTGCAGAATTGAAAGATTCTGAAGGAAGAATTCAGGTTTATATTTCGAGAGATGATATTTCTGATGATGATGAAAAAACGATGTACAATATTGTTTTCAAAAAACTACTAGATATTGGAGATTTTATTGGTGTTCGTGGTACCGTTTTTAAAACTCAAGTGGGCGAAATTTCTGTTCACGTTTATGGATTAACCGTATTAGCAAAAGCCTTAAAACCACTTCCAATTGTAAAAATTGATGCAGACGGAAAAGTACACGATGCGTTTTCTGATCCAGAACAAAGATACCGTCGTCGCTATGTTGATTTAACAGTAAACGATCATGTAAAAGAAACTTTCGTAAAAAGAACAAAATTGTTTAACGCCATGCGTAGTTTTTTTAACGATAAAGGCTATCTCGAAGTAGAAACACCAATTTTGCAACCTATTCCTGGAGGTGCAGCAGCAAGACCATTTATTACACACCATAACTCATTAGATATTCCTTTGTATATGCGAATTGCAAACGAATTGTATCTAAAGCGATTGATTGTTGGTGGTTTTGATGGTGTATATGAATTTTCTAAAAATTTCCGAAATGAAGGAATGGATAGAACTCACAACCCAGAGTTTACCGCAATGGAAATTTATGTCGCTTATAAAGACTATAATTGGATGATGAAGTTTACTGAAAATTTACTTGACCATTGTGCTGTATCGGTAAACGGAACTGCTGAAGCCACTTTTGGCTCACATCAAATAAATTTTAAAGCACCTTATGCAAGAGTTACAATGACCGATGCAATTAAAAATTTTACAGGTTTTGATATTTCTGGAAAAAGTGAAGTCGAACTTTTTGAAGCTGCAAAATCAATGGGAATTGATGTTGATACTACAATGGGGAAAGGAAAATTGATTGATGAAATTTTTGGAGCAAAATGTGAAGGAAATTATATTCAACCCACATTTATAACAGATTACCCAAAAGAAATGTCGCCACTTTGCAAACAACATAGAGACAATCCTGAATTGACAGAACGATTCGAATTGATGGTTTGTGGTAAAGAAGTTGCCAATGCCTATTCTGAATTGAATGATCCTATTGACCAAAGAGAACGTTTTGAAGAGCAAATGCGCTTGGCAGAAAAAGGTGATGATGAAGCAAACGGAACTGTAGACGAAGATTTCTTGAGAGCTCTAGAATATGGAATGCCACCAACATCAGGATTAGGCATCGGAATGGATAGATTAATGATGTTTTTGACCAATAATTCTTCTATTCAAGAAGTGTTACTGTTTCCTCAAATGCGACAAGAGAAAAAACAAATGGAATTGACCGAAGACGAAAAACATATTATTGAAATTTTGAAAGCCAACGTAGGTATTTTGATTGGAGATTTGAAAACTAAAGCCGATTTAAGCGGAAAAAAATGGGATACTGCAAGCAAAGGAATTTCAAAACACGGTTTGATGAAAGTGAATCCTGAAAATAAAATTGTGGAATATTTAGGGAAATAGATTTTTAATAATTTTTTGTTAACGTTTAAACTTTTTCGAAAAGCAAAAGTCTTATATACATAACTTAAAAATTAAGAAAATGAAAAAAATATTTTTAATTCTTGTATTAACAATTGGATTATCAACTTTCGCTCAAGACGGAAAAAGACCAGAAAGAGAAAAACTTTCAGTAGTACAGAGAAATGAATTGCATTTAAAAAAAATGGTGTTGGATTTGGATTTGACTGAATCTCAGCAAAAAGAAATGTCAAAAATTATTGCCGAACAATCTGCTAAAATGGAAATTGCAAAAGCAGAACATAAAAGCAATAAAGAAAAAGGAATTCAACCTTCTGCAGATACTCGTTTTGAAAATCAAAAAAAACGATTGGATGATGAAATTGCAACCAAACAAAAAGTTCGTAAAATCTTAAACCCTAATCAATTTGAAAAATGGGAGAAAATGAAACAAGATCATAAAGACAAAAGTGGAAGAAAAATGCAGAAAAGAGAATCAAAAAAGGAAAAATCTAAAGAATAATTAAATAAATTTTAATTATATCAAAAATTTAATTAGATTTGACACTGTAAAATTTTAATTTTAAATAAAAATGAAAAAATTAATTATAGTATTTTCTTTGTTTTTTGCTCTTGGCGTAAGTGCTCAGGATAGAAAAACTGCTACTGCAAACACAGCTTCTTCTGTAAAAGCAAATCCTTCAAAAGAAGAAATCGCAAAATCTAATTTAGCTAATTTAGTATCTTTTGTGCCAATTGACGGTGAAAAACAACATATGTTGTTTGATCTTTTTGTTACAAAAAACAAAATGTTAAATGCTGAAGGAACACCATCAGCAGAAAAGAAAGCTGAAGTTGCTAGAATTATTGAAAGAAAATTAGAAGCTACTTTAGACGGACCAACTTTTGCAAAAGTAAAAGCAAACACTGAATTATTTAATAGTTTAGTAAACTAAAAAAATGTTATAGAAGTAAAAAAGTCCAACAATGTTGGACTTTTTTTTTATTTTGAAAGTATTAGAAATTTTTAGTAACTTTATCTATTGCACTAATTGTGTAATTTAAATCTTCATAAGTTAATGCATCAGTAATAAACCAAGTTTCGTATGCTGATGGAGCAATATAAATTCCTTCTTTTAATAATCCGTGAAAGAATTTTTTGAAAGTTTCATTATCTCCTTTTGCAGCACTTGCAAAATCAACTACAGGATTGGCATCAAAATGAACTGATATCATTGAACCTACTCTATTTATTGTAAAAACAACGTTGTTTTTTGTAAGAACTTTTTGAATTCCTTTTTCTAAATAAGCTGTTTTTTCTTCAAGTCTTTTAAAAATTTCTTGGTCATCGTTCAAAGCGTTTAGCATTGCTAGTCCAGCTGCCATCGCCAATGGATTTCCGGATAAAGTTCCTGCTTGATAGACTTTCCCTAATGGTGCTAAGTGATTCATGATTTCCTCACGAGCTGCAAATGCGCCAACTGGCAAACCTCCACCAATAACTTTACCGAATGTTACAATATCTGCATTGATTTTATATAATTCTTGAACACCACCTTTTGCTAATCTAAATCCAGTCATAACTTCGTCAAAAATCAATAGAATATCGTTGTCTGTGCAAAGTTGCCTTAAACCTTCTAAAAATCCCTTTTGAGGCGGTATACAGCCCATATTTCCAGCAACAGGCTCAATAATAATTGCGGCTATTTCATTTTTGTTTGCTCTTATTAATTCAGCAACATTATTTAAATCGTTATATTGAGCAAGTAATGTATCTTTTGCAGTTCCAGCGGTTACACCAGGACTATTAGGAGCACCAAAAGTACTTGCACCACTTCCTGCTTGAATTAAAAACGAGTCTGAATGCCCATGATAACATCCGGCAAATTTGATAATTTTATCTCTATTAGTAAATCCTCGTGCCAAACGAATTGCACTCATACAAGCTTCAGTACCTGAATTTACAAATCTTATTTTATCAATATTAGGTACCATAGAAACTGCTAAAGAGGCAATTTCGGTTTCTAAAGCTGTTGGCATTCCAAAAGAAGTTCCTAATTTTGTTCTACTAATTACAGACTCTACAACGGGTTCAAAAGCATGTCCTAAAACCATTGGTCCCCAAGAATTGATATAATCTATCAATCTATTTCCGTCTTCATCATATAAATAAGCACCTTTGGCACTTTTTACAAATATTGGAGTTCCTCCTACAGCTTTAAATGCTCGAACAGGCGAATTTACTCCTCCAGGAATAACTTTTTCAGCTTCAGCAAAAAGCTGACTACTTCTTTGATATAACATAAAATTTATTTTACAATGAGGTTTTGCCCTATAGAAATGGCATTGTCTTGAATATCGTTTTTACGTTTTAAATCCTCAATTTCGATATTGAATTTTTTAGATATAGAATATAAAGTATCACCTTGAGAAACCTGATAGGTTTTTGAATTTAATGAGATGCGGGTTTCTGTATTTAATGGAATATAGGCTTTTCCTAAAACTTCTGCGTCATATTGATTTAATTGATAACGTTCAATAATGGCTATTAACTTTTCTGGGTATTTAGGATCAGTTGCATAACCCGCATTTTTTAGACCTCTTGCCCATTGTTTATAATCATCCTTTTCTAAGTCAAATAATGGCAAATACCATTTTCTGCCTACTAGAAAGGTTGCGTGATCTTGATAGGACTTACTTGGCACATCGTATTTTCTAAAACATTCTTGCTCTTCATCATCATCATAACTAACACTTGGACCAGTCCAGTCTAAATGACATTTTATTCCAAAATGATTATTTGCTAGTACACTTAATGGTCCTGTACCAGCTCCAGATTCTAAAATTCCTTGACCTAGTATTATACTTGACGGTATGCCATATTGCCTCATGTTGCTCTTGGCAATTTCTTTGTAACTTTCAATATAATCCAATACCATAGCTTTAGTTACTTTTACTCTTGTAGTTGCTTCTAAAATTTCAGTTTTAGAATATACGGTTTCGTTTTTAGAAGATTTATTGGTCTCTTTTGCTGCTTCATATTTCTCTTCAATTTTATTGATTTCAGAATTTACAGCAACTTCTTTTGGTTTCTCAATTGGTTTTTTTGTAACAATTGGTTTGCTTTGTATTGGTTTTTTAACTACTACTTTTGAATTTGTTGTCGTTTTACTACTT
>JAYTVI010000162.1:0-14814 GCA_043744095.1 Flavobacterium sp. | reverse complement strand
ATTATGTAAATGGAGATAATTTAAAAAATGTAATTAGCATCAATTGGGAAGTTGTAGGTGGAGATATTAAAAAAACAGATGATATTGTTGCAGCAATATTATGGAATGATACTATTCAAAAAGGTTCTGTAAAAATTGCTGTTGTGTTTGATAACTTAACCACTTTAGAAAGCACTTTTTATGTTAGAAAAGCTATAAAATCTGATGATGCCTTAGCAGCTCCAAATTCTATAAAGTTTGATTATGATATTGCAGGCAATCAAATAAAACGGAGTTTGATATATCTGGCTAGGCAAAGCAACCCTAATAACGATGCTAGTAAAGAAGAACCAAAATTTGTACCAACTGATGATTATGCAGATGTTTTGTATTATCCTAATCCCGTCAAGCAGGAACTTAATGTAAAATGGGTTGATAAAACTGGGCAAGACATGGTACTTATGGAGTTGTATGATTTGAACGGAAAACTAATGCAAGCCTACCCAAATCAGAGTGCTTTAGAAAGTGCTATAATTGACTTTCAGCTTTATCCGCAAGGGTTGTATAGCCTTGTATTGGTATATAAAGGTGGCGAAAGAAAAACTTTAAGAATAGTAAAACAATAAATTATGAAAAACTATATCTACACACTCGTTTTATTTTGTTTTGGTTTTCAGGCTTTTGGGCAGAATTTTACAGATACCAAAGGTGAACTACAAATTTCTAATTCTGGACAAGCTATTTATACTATTCCTATTGCTTTGCCGCCAAGTATAAAAGATGTTGCTCCTGTAATAAATTTAGTTTACAGTAGCGGTGCTCGTGGAGGTATTATGGGACAAGGTTGGAATATGAGTAGCATTTCTAGTATAACCCGTATGGCTACAAGAAGAGATATCGATGGTTTTGTAGATGGGGTTGATTTTGACGATAATGATAAATTAGCTCTTGATGGGCAAAGATTATTAATTAAAACAGGAACCTACTGGCAAAATAATTCTACTTATCAGACCGAGTATAAAAGCAATACCAAAATCGAACTCAAAATAGAATCAACTGCTTATGGACCTAAAACTTATTTTATTGTAACAGAACCAGATGGTTCAAGAACCTATTATGGTAGTACTGGTAATGGTGTGATTCAAAATGCAGTTTCTGCAAATGGTTGGTATATTATTCGTCATGAAGATGTTTATCTGAATTATATTACATACATATATCAAGATTACACTTATAACAACACCATACAAAAATATATAAAAGAAATAAAGTTTAGTGGTAATGAATCTCAAGGTATTTCACAAGCAAACAAAATTGTTTTTGAATATGTTGATGCCAAAAGAGTAGAACGTGATTTTATTAATGGAAATGCAGTATATGCAACCAAAATTTTAGATAAAGTTTTTGTTTATACAAACGAAGCGCTTTTTCGTCGATATGAAATGACTAGAAGTAATGTAAATGAATATGGATATGAAAGAGTAACACAAGTTCAAGAATTTAATGGCGCAAATGAATCTTCAAACCCTGTCACATTTGTTTATGATAATACTCCTAACACAGTAAACAGAATTGAGAAAGAATATGATAATAATTTGGATTTTGATAGTGTGAGTTTAGCTGGAGATTTTGATGGCGATGGTAGAATTGATTTTGTGGCAAATGAAAAATTATATACAAATCTATTTAGTGGAGGCAGCGGGAATTTATCATTAATATCATTGCCGAATGGTGGAGAAAAATCTCTTACTGCAACAACTTTAATGAATAATAAATTAAATCAAGTACAGTCATTAGTTAGAGTTTATAGTACCCCTACAAATACACAGTTTAAAATTTATAATTTAGAGCAAAATCAATTTATTGAAAATTATACAATAAACTTTCCTTTAGATAGAAATACAGTAAACACATATAGTAACAACACGGGGTCAACTTATGGAATAATGTGTAATGGATATTATCAAAATCATTTTCCTCCAATTGATCAAAACTCAGATGTTGAATATAATGAAGGAGATTTTAACGGAGATGGTATTAGCGAAATTTTAGTTAAAATAAGTAAAACAGATAATCACTACACAAATGGATTTGTACCATGGCCAGACCCTTTACCTAACCCATTTGATCTTTCACTTTGTAACTTAACAAATAATCCTACAATTACAACAAAATACTATCTTGTCGATTTAAATAATTCAAATAATACATATGGCTTTACCGAACTTTCAAATACTAACCCAACATGGCTAGAAGGGAATAAATATTTTTCGGATTTTAATGGTGATGGTAAAACAGACATACTTGTTATAAATAGCTCAGGTGTTTATAAAATTTATACATATAGTCCATATTCAGAGTATAATTTGAAATTATTAAGTAGTGGAACTATAGGCGCTTATCAATCAACCAAACAAATGCTTTTTGGCGATTATAATGGTGATGGTAAAACAGATATAATGTTGCCAACTTCCTCTATACCTAATGGTTATAGTGGTAGTGTTAATTGGGCAATTTACTACAGTAATTCTAATCCAAATAATGGAGAATTTTTTACAGTAGAATTACAAGACATTGTTGAATATTGGTCAGACACAAAAGATTATTACGATACTCAACGTCATTGGAGTAACTATTATGCAATGGATATTGATAAAGATGGTAAATCTGATATTGTTAGAGTTTGGCGCAATTATTACAAACCCGAATGGACTATAAATGATCATAATACAGCTTGGCAAGTAACTGCATATACAAACACAATTGGAAAAACAGGATCAAGCTGGATGCAAACCTATAACTCTGATTTCTATGTTCCATCATTGGGATTAGTCCATTTACAATCGGACTCACCCGACATTCCAATCCCTATTGCAGGAAACTTCAAACAAAACGGAGCAAATACCGATTTAGTTATTGTTCGCGGTCACTATAATAAGATTGAGTATTATTCTTTTAACAAAGATTTCAATAAAGATAATAGACTTTTGCAAGTAAAAGAATCTAACGATAAAATAGTTCATACTATACAATACTCACCTATGGAAGCAACTGGAGGAGGATTGGGTAATACTACTACCGATTTTTATTCTTCGACCAATACAGAAACTTATCCTAATATTGAAATAATAAAAAATCCTTCGTCATATCTGGTTTCAAAGCTTACAGCTACCGTAAATGGTGTAGCAAAACATCAAAATTTTAGATATCATAGTAATATTTCTAATTTTAATTACGGCAGTATAGGTTTTGCTAAAACTGCAAGAAGTAGCTGGTATTTGCAACCTTCCGACCCAAAAATTTGGACTGTAGAGCAACACGATACAAGTTTGAGAGGTGCTACCACAAAAACGTATACAACCACAAATGAAACTACATTATTTGCTACCATACCAAGTGATTTACTGAGCACAAAAATCAAATGTTTTTTCGACCTATACCAATCCAGATAGTAAGGTATATAATGTATTATTGGATTCTCAAACAAGTGTTGATGCGATTACAAAAGTGCGTACACAAACACATTTTACTTATGATGGTGCTGTAAACGCTACTAATTATTATGGTTTACAAACCCAAAGTGAGACTAATTATTATTGTGACACAGTTCTTCAAGGTACAAATACTACTACCACAGCTATTGGAGATTATGATAATAATCCAACTGGATTGGGTAATTTGTATTACATCGGTCGTCCAAAAAAAGTTAGTACAAACAAAAAGTTGATTTCTCCAACAGGTGTAATAACCGATGAGAGAACCACCGAGGAAAGTTATACTTATACTGGTGCTAATATTACACATTCAGAAAAAAAAGGTCACTTGACTACCGATGCAATAGTTGAAGATATGACTTATGATGGTGTTGGGAATTTACTAACTAAAACAATATCAATGCCTACTTGTGTTCCTGCGATTGCTTCAAGAACAATTACTGATGAATATGAACCAACCAAACGATTTGTAAATAAAAAAATAGACCATCAAGGATATGTAACTTTACTTGAATATAATCCTTTAGGACAAGTAAAAAAATCAACAGACTACTTGGGTGTTGTGAGTGAGTATACTTATGATAATTGGGGAAAAATAACTCAAAGCAAAACTACTAATGCTTCATTAACTCCTACTATTACCACAACAGGATATGTGAAATTGTCTAATGGTGGTTATACAGTAACAAATACAAACACCACAGGCGATAATGCAATGAGTGCAACAGAATATGATGTTGTGGGTCGTGAAGTAAAAAAAACAACCAAAGGATTTGCTTCTGGAAGTTTTATTTATCAAACCACCGAATATGATGCATTAGGAAGAAAATGGAAAGTAAGTGAACCTTTTGAAACTGGTACTCCTAAAAAAACGATTTACGAATATGACGATTTGCATAGACCTACAAAAGTTACTGCATCGACTGGTAGAGTTCAAACTTTAAATTATTTCCAACTTACTACTATGAGTAATGATGACGGTAAAATTACAACCGCTACTATGGATGCTCTTGGGAATAAAATACAAACTACAGATCCTGGAGGATTGATTAGTTTTACTTATTATGCCAATGGGCAACTAAAAGAATCGGATTATGAAGGGCATAAAGTAAAAATTGGAATTGATGGTTGGGGAAATAAAATTTCTACATTTGACCCAAATGCTGGTCTTTACAGCTTTGAATATGATGGATTTGGTCAAATTAAAAAAGAAACTACACCAAAAGGATATACAGATTATGTATATGATGATTATGGAAAACTTACCAGTAAGAAAATATTAGGAGATGGAACCGATTTTAACACTGTTTATACTCATAATACTTTCGGACAAATTACCAATGAAAGCAGTAATACTAGTACCAATGTACTTATAGACAATTATGGTTATGAATATGACTCACTGCATCGTTTGCATATTACTTCCGAAAATACGAATGCATTAGAACATACCAAAACAATAGATTATGACACTTATGGTAGAATAGAAACAGAAACCAATTTTACACGAGAAAAAGTCTCGGGTACCAATTTTGCAACTACTATTGCTACCAAACTTCATTATAATGCTTACAATGGTGTAATGTATAAAATTTCTAATCCTACTACAAATACTTCATTATGGGTTTTGAACACTGCCAATGCAAAAATGCAAGCATTAACAGCAACATTAGGCAATGGTATTGTCATCTCAAATACCTATGATTCTGATTCCTATTTTACTAAACAAGAACATAAAAAAGGAGCTGTTTTTATATTAAACAACACCTATAATTTTAATGCCCTTAAAGGCACCTTGACCGATAGACAAAATCTAGCAATAGGATTAAGTAAAGAATACTTTACTTATGATGATCTCGATCGATTAGAAACCTGGACAAACCCATTGACCAATACAATAGACCATAATGTATATGATACAAAAGGTAGAATTACAAACAATAACAAGTTGGGTACTATAACTTATAACCCAGATTTAACAACAGGTATCTATCGCAAAACAAATATAAAATTAACCCCAGAAGGATTGGCATATTATAACAGTGCCAATTTGGGTGGTACACAAACAGTGAGTTATACAATGTTTAAAAGCCCAATAAGTATAAACGAAAGTGGTAAGGGTAAAATAGACTATGAATATAACTCGCATTTGTCACGAACAAAAATGCGCTACGATAACGGAGTTTATAACTCTAGCGCAACCAAAGTGCAACGCAAAAGTAAATACCTAACAGATGACGGTAGTACCGAAATACTTTTTGATATTGTAAACAATACTATAAAAATAAGAACTTTTGTAGGAGGTGATGCGTATGGTGCAGTGTTGTATCAAGAAAAAGTGCTCAATCAAAACACAAATGTTACATCAATAAGTAATTATTATTTGCATCGTGATTATTTAGGTAGTATATTAGCCATTAGTAATGAGCAAGGAGTTGCACAAGAAAAACGAGCGTTTGACGCTTGGGGTAATTTGAGCAAACTAACAGATGCTACAGGCACGAGTCAAAACGTAGCAAATGGTTTACAGTTCTTTGATAGAGGGTATACAAGCCACGAACATTTGCAAGAAGTAGGGTTAATACATATGAATGGTAGGTTGTATGATCCTGTGTTGCGCAGTTTTATGATGCCAGACAATTTTATACAACAACCAGAAAATACGCAAAACTATAATCGGTATGCTTATTGTTTAAACAACCCATTGTTGTATACAGACCCAAGCGGAGAGTTTATACCGTTTTTGGTAGCAGTTGCTATAGGAGCAGGAATAGCAGCATTAACCTATACGCTTACTGCATTGCTATCTGATATGCCTTTTAATGTCAGTGGTTTACTAAAAGCAACGTTTATTGGTGCTGCAAGTGCAGCAGTTACTTTTGGTATTGGTACTGCATCGTCAAGTTTGTTTACAAATTTCTTTTCGAAGGCAGCTTTTCAAGCAGTAGCACACGGTACTTTTCAAGGAACGATGTCTGGTTTGCAAGGTGGTAGTTTTTGGAGTGGTTTTGCTGCTGGAGCATTGAGTAGTATTGCAGCTAGTGCTTGGAGTGGAGGCTCTACAAAAACAGAAGGTTTTTCTAGAGAAAATGGTTGGGCTTATGGTTCTAAAAATATCAACCACGCAGGTCTAGGTTTTGGCGGTAATGTTGGTAATGTTGCTTTTGCATCTATTGTTGGTGGTGGTGCAGCAGAACTTACAGGAGGGAATTTTTGGGTTGGTGCAGTCACTGGATTATCAGTAAGTGGGCTGAATCACGCAATGCATCGTATGGATAACAGTATGTTTGATGATGACCAGCAAAAAGGGAAAGAAGTTACTAAAAAATCTTTAGGAATAAGTTCTAAAGACAGTGCAGAAACCATAATAAGCAAAATAATGTCTGGTATGGAAGTTGGTGATTATGCATCTGGAGATATGTTTTCATTTTTCAATGCAGAAGTTGGCGATTATGTAAAAACAGTTACTCGAGTGGATGCAAATAATTTTAAAATCACTACAAAAGGAATGTTTACTGGTGCAGCGTTAAAAAATAACTCAACTCTAACGATAACATCTTCAAAAATTGAAGCTTTAAAAATTACTGGAGTTTATAAAATCACACTAAATGGATTGACATCATTAGGAAGAGGGCAAATTTATCAAAATGTATGGATTAATGATAATAAGCAATATATGTATGAGAATAAAAAATGGTTATCAGCAACTGTGAAATAATATGAAAAATATTTACCAAAAAGCCGTTATTATTTTAACCATTCTATTATTTAAAATATTATTTTGGTTTATTTTTAAAAATCAATTAATTGATTTATCGAACTATATTTGTGAAAATTTAGGAATTGTTCCTAAAGGAAAACAGGTTTTATTTAATGGAATTCCAAAACTAATAACATTATTTAAAGTTAGTTGTATAATTGTTGATGTTTTGTTGGATTTAATTATTTTGATTTCCTTGAAATTTTTATTTAAGTATTTTGTTTTAAAGCGGTTTATTTTTAATTACTTGGTAATTAGTTTTATCCTTTTAGTTTTAGTTCTTTTAATTTTCTAAATTTAAATAATTATCATAAGAAAAACCGAGCATTGCTCGGTTTTTTTTGTTTTATAGCATTGCTACATTTTTATTAAAAAAGTCTTTAAATTTTTTTGTAGTGAGCATTTTGTCTATGATTTTAAAAACGGTGCTTTTATCTTCTTCGTCCAATTCTTGCAAAAGTTGCATTTGTTCAATGGTTGATTTATCTTCAATTACTACTTCTTTTGGGATTATATTTTCATCATAGTTTAGAATTTGATCGGCAGAGAGATTAAACAATTTAGTTAACTTTTGTAGTTCTACAACAGTAACTTCTCTCATACCCGATCGCTCGGATATATCCAACGTGTAGCTGATAGCGCGGAAATGTTTTCCGTGACCACAACAATAAGTCAATACAACCATAATAAAACTACAAATTTTTCAAAAATTTGTAGTTTTGTTTTTTAAACAATATTATGTCAACAAAATACAAAGCTACAACGACCGAAGTTGCCTATTTTATAACAATTACAACTGTCGGTTGGGTTGATGTTTTTACAAGGTTAAATCAAAAATATATTATTACCAATGCACTAAAACATTGTCAAAAAGAAAAAGGTTTAGAAGTTTATGCTTATTGCTTAATGAGTAGTCATTTGCATTTAATTTGTAAAGCTACAGAAGGTTTTATTTTGTCGGATGTTATGAGGGATTTCAAAAAATTTACTTCAAAAAAAATCATTCAAACTATAATCGAAGAGCCTGAAAGTCGAAGAGAATGGCTTTTGGATTATTTTACCAAAGCTTGTGAACATTTAAAAAGAGATCAACAATATAAAGTTTGGCAAGATGGGTATCATGCCGAAATATTGGAAACAAATTGGTTTATAAAACAAAAAGTGAATTATATTCAAAATAACCCTGTTAAAGATAAAATTGTTTCGTCGCCTGAAGATTATTATTTTAGTTCAGCAAGAAATTATGCAGACTTAGAAAGTGAATTAGAAGTAATTTTGTTAGATTTATTTTGAAAATGATTGTGGGCACGGATTGCAAATCCGCGCGATCGGGATTTACCAACAAAATATGACCCTAATTCATTGCTTTATAATAAAATTTGGTCACCAGGAAAAAAACTATTAGGACAATAAATTATGATTAAAACATTAGAAAATGGGCTCAAATTATTGCCAAGTTCGGATGGAAAATATAGCTTTCTTTTTGATAATAGTAAATCTGAGCTTTGTATTGATTACATTAAAACAAACAACATTAAGAGAGTAATGCTTAACCCTTTCCACGGATTTACTGCATATGATTTAAAATCGATAATACCTCTTACAGGCTTAGTTGAAGAACTAATAATTGGTTCGGAAAAAATAAATTATAGCGGATTAGGAGAATTTCACAATTTAAAACTTTTAGCAGTCCCTGATAACAAGAAAGAGATTGTTGATTTAAAAAATTTTCCGAAGCTTTTGATACTTAATTGTTCAATAACTGATAGAATAATTGGATTTGAGAATTGTATAATGCTAAATAAATTAACAATTACAGATTATAAGTCTAAAGCCAAAGATTTATCAAATTTGCTACCACTAAATAATTTGGAGCATTTAAGTTTTATAAAAACTGACATTACCTCTATGCAAGGAATAGAGTTTTTTAGTAATCTTAAAAAACTTGAAATATTTAGAGCATCAAAATTAGAATCTATAGAAGCATTACAAGCTTTATCTAATAGACTTGAAGAAGTACAAATTGAACAATGCAAAAAAATAACTGATTATGAAACTTTAAGAAATGTAAAATCTCTCAAAAAGATAATATTATCCGAATCAGGTGAAGTTTCAAATCTTTCTTTTTTAAAAGAATTAAACCACCTTGAATTTATCAGTTTTTGGGGAACAAATGTTTTAGATGGTGATTTATCACATTGTGAAGATATCGATTATGTCGGGTTTGATAATAAAAAACATTACTCCCATAAATTTGAATATTTTAAGAATAAAAACAAGCAATAGTATTTAGATTATGAACCAGCTCCGCAAAGAGTTCCTATGAAAAGCTCCGCAAATGTCTCCTGACTTTGCGGAATTTTTTTAATAATACCATCACTCTACCATGTACAATGGCGATAATCAAGCAGATAAAAACCCGATCGCTCGGATATATCCAACGTGTAGCTGATAGCGCGGAAATGTTTTCCGTGACCACAACAATAACCCGATCGCTCGGATATATCCAACGTGTAGCTGATAGCGCGGAAATGTTTTCCGTGCCCATAACAATAAGTCACCAGAAACAATAATAAAACTAAAAGTTTTTCTAAAAAATTTGTAGTTTTGTTTTCTAGTGCTTGTGGGTACGGATTGCAAATCCGCACGATCGGGGTTGATCCTTCTGCTATTCCAAAAATGACAACTTCAGAATTATATAGTTTAGCAGAAAAAGTATTCCCTGAAATGTATGCCGAATCTGGTTGTCAAGAATTAAAAATTGATCCCAATATGAAAGACCACGCTAGGACGGATTCAGCTGATGTAATTAACAAACAAACTGGAAAAATGATAAGCACTAGTACAATAAGTACCACATTTGGTCCGAGTGCTTTTAAAAGTTTTTTACAATTAGCAAGTACAATGGGACACGAATTTACACACTCAATTCATAATATGTCAGGTGCTTATGTAGGATGGTTTAATAGTAAAGGAGGAGGATATGCATATCATAAATCAGAAATTCTAGCTCACGAATGGCAAATAAATTTGAGTGCACCTGTAAATATGCCAGTATATAACTCTCATTTAAACTGGATGTCAAGCCACGGTTTTTAAAATCAATTTACTATGAAAAAGATATTTTTTTTAATATTGATAAGCGGTTTTTTAGTTTCAAATAATTCGATTAAAAAAGAACTAACATTTGAAATATTAAATACAGAAATTAAACTTAAAGATTCTCTGAGTTTAAGAATTACAAATAACTCTAATCAAAATTATTTTATTCCGATTAATTTTGAAATATATGATTATCTGCCTCACTTAGAGGATTATAAATTGTCAAATTTTTATTTTAATTATAAGATAATCTCGAATAAAGGAAGTGAGATTGACTGTTTTAATGTTACAAGAAAATCTGGTTGTTTTGATTCTATATATGAAGTAAAAATGAATAAAGCATATTTTAAAGAGAAGCCAGTTTTACAAATTAAGGCAAAAAGTTATATTGATATAAAAATTCCTTTTTCAGATTCTTTAAAACTAAAAAAATGCGAAAATTATAGAACTATTAAATTAGACGAAAAAAGTAGTTATTCATTTCAATTGGAGTATGATGGACTTTTTAATTCGGCTAAATTTGTGGATTCAAATCTTTGCGAAAAAATGTTAAGAATGAATTTTTTACCATATAAAAGTAAAATAATATCTAATAAAGTGCCAATAAAGGTTTTGGATTAAATATTTAAAAATAATAACACAAAACCCAGCCGTTGGCTGGGTTTTGTTTTAATTATAATCTTTTCTCCCATTTATCAGGTGAAACAGAAGTATGAAAGACGCCTAAAACAGTAATAGTTTGGGTATTTTCGTTAAAGTGATAATGCACACCATAAGGGAAAACTTCGGTATAAGCAGTTCTTACAGATTTATATTTTACTTGAAATAACAGTGGGTTTTTAATGAGGTAGTTAAGTGTATTTTTAACTTCGTTGGCAAAGCGTTTTTCTAAACCCGATCGCTCGGATATATCCAACGTGTTGCTGATAGCGCGGATTTGCAATCCGTGCCCACAACAATAAGTCACCAGAAACAATAATAAAACTACAAGTTTTTCTAGAATATTTGTAGTTTTGTTTTCTAGTGCTTTTGGGCACGGATTGCAGATCCGCGCGATCGTGTATAATTTTTACAATACTACACAGTTTCAAGATTTAGATTTTTTCTAAAATTTGAATTCCTACAATTTTCAAATTGTTTACTTTTGTCAAATGGAAGAAAACCTAAAACGACTCAACAAATTTATTGGCGAAACTGGTTTTTGTTCTCGTCGTGAAGCCGACAAACTTATAGAAGATGGTCGTGTAACTATAAACGGAGTTGTTCCTGAAATGGGAACCAAAGTTTCACCTGATGACGAAGTGCGTATAGATGGCAAATTGATTCGAGAAAAAAATGAAAAATTGGTCTATCTTGCTTTCAACAAACCAGTCGGAATTGAATGTACAACCAACTTAGAGGTACGCAACAATATTGTAGACTACATCAATTATCCGAAACGCATTTTCCCAATAGGGAGATTAGACAAAGCCAGCGAAGGTTTGATTTTTATGACCAATGATGGCGATATTGTCAATAAAATTTTACGTGCTAGAAACAATCATGAAAAAGAATATACGGTAACGGTAAACAAACCTATAACCGATCGTTTTATAGAAAAAATGGGAAATGGCGTTCCGATTTTGGAAACAATTACCAGAAAATGTAAAGTAGAGCAAATCAGCAAATACAATTTCAAAATTATTCTAACGCAAGGCTTAAACAGACAAATTCGTAGAATGTGTGAGTATATGGGATATGAAGTTATTGCTTTAAAAAGAATTCGGATTATTAATATCTCATTAGACATTCCGGTTGGAAGATACCGAGATTTGACCGATGTTGAAATAAAAGAACTCAATCAACTCATCGCACCTTCTAGCAAAACCGAAGAAGCTAGTTTGCCAAAAATTGAAGTTCCGAATCGCAAAACAGAGTTTATAAAACGTGACGATTCTAGATTTAAGAAAAAAGGCGATTATTAGAAAAAGATTATTTGTTTTCGAACCCAAATCGTATTGCTTCTTCAAGTATTGCAATATCTATATCTCTGAGTGTTTTGAATTTAATGCAATAACCCGTAGCACTTGCTTTGCCAAGTTTTGCTCCATAAGTTTTTGCTAAGAATGTTTTATCTTCAATTCCAATAATATACACAGATATTCCGGTTGTATTTGCACTGATACCAATTTGATAAAAATCTTTTGTTTCGCCTTTCGCATATTTTAAGGTTTGAATACCATATCCAATATTTGGATTAGAGACAACTTTATTTTCACTGTTTTTACCATCCAAAAACCAAAGTTTACAATCAGGAAATACTCTGAGAATCAATTTATGCAACTCAAGTATTTCGCTTTGTTTTGGTTCTGGTTGGCTTTCTATATACTTTTTGATTTGCTCTTTTATTTTCATATTAAGAATAAAAAATTATAATTAAAACTTACCAAATTCTATTTACTAGAAAGCAGATGATCTTTGGTTGTAGTTTTCTAGTTCAACTAAACGAAGTTAAGAAAAATTAAGTTGAACAAAATAACCAATTACAATTACAATTTAAATCTTATTGTTTTGATAAGAGCAGAATGCATAATATTCTCAGTCAAAAACACATTATAGATTGTTTGAATTTGCAAGAAATTAGGATATTTTTGAAATGTTTAGAAATTGTTTTGGTAGATTTTTTTTGCCAAATATAATGGGGATAGAATGTAATGATGTGATAATTGCTAGAGCTTAAATATTTCCGAGATATTAGGATATTTCTTGATAATGATAAAAAAACTTGCTATAGAAATACATCAATTTTGCACTTTACGATCAATAAAGCAAAAAAGTCGCTAGTTGTTATGTGTTTTTTTACTAATATATTTGAATTAAAACGTCTGTTGGAATTTTTAATTCATTATGTAATTGTCGAATCATTTCCAATGAAAGTTTCCTTTTTCGGTTCAGAATTTCACTTGCCCGACTTTTAAACCCAACAATTTTAGCCAAATCGTTTTGGCTGTAGCCCATTTGTTCCATTCTGAATTTTATAGCCTCAATTGGATCAGGCAAATTAATTGGAAACATTTCGTTTTCATATTGCTCAATTAACATTCCCAAAAGTTCTAACTCGTCTCCTTGTTCTGTTCCTTTTTTTGCGTCAAAAATAATTTCAAGTCTACTTAATGCTTGATTATAATCTTTTTCTGTTTTTATGAGTTTTATGTTCATTTTTAAATTGTGTTTGCGTTAATTTTGTCATATTCAGCATGTGTTCCAATAAATCTTATCCACACAATTTGATACTCGTAATTTATTTTTGCAATTAATCTGTAATTATTCCCTTTTATTTTAAAGACTACTCGATTTTCTTTTAGAATACTTGCAGTTGAATATTCGGCTTGAATTTGATTAGGATTTTTCCATTCTGCTTTTTCTGCTTCGTGAAACCAAGATTTTAATTGCTGTTCTGAATCTTCGTGTTTTTCCCAAAATTCCCTCAATATTTTTTTAGCAATTACTCTCTATTCTTTTTTTACAAAGTTATAAATTATTTACCGTTTTGGTAACTTATTCCATTTTATTTTTTCTGATATTGATTTTTTGCTGAATTTTGAGAACATAACAACTAACGTCTCGCGGCTTGGCGGCAGTTGGGGATTTGGTTAGCCAAAATTATCGATAAAAAACCAAACTTCCAAGTACAAAACCAACTTTAAAGTTTGCCTAAAACCCCAATTGCGATAAACCGCTGTTAGTGGCTGCCGTTTATTTTTTTGATTACTTTTTTGTTTGCTTTTCTATATTTTCAATTTCGGCTTTTGAAATATAGTTTGAAGAAATTAAAAATTGTCTAGCATTTTCGTCGGTAAAATTAATTGCTAGCATATCTCGTAAAGCATTTTTCTTGTTTTTTGAATTGTTGTAATATTTTTTGCAAATTTGATAACCAACAAAGTAACCCAAATCACTAACTTTTTGTCCGTTAATTTCTTTCTTTTCAGTATTTAGCCAACCCATATCTTGTTTCATAGTTAGAAACATTTCTTTTTTGAAAACTTCTAAAATGGCATTTTCATTCTTTAATCCAAACGCTGTATGTCCGCCTGGATTTGTTTTTGCTAAACTTTCGCCATTAACTAATTCAGAAACAAAATCAGCCATTCCTTCCTCTAAACAACGACCAAGTAATTGAGTATGTGTACTCATATAATCTTTCACTAAATTTTGGTCACTCATTAAGCGAACCATATTTCGCTGTGTCCATTGTTGAGTATGTGTAAATTCGTGTAATACTGTTGAAATTGCCCAATTAGGCTTATCTGTTGCAACGGTTTCTGTTCCGATGAAAACTGTACTATCGTTTATAGTTCCTCCCATATCTTTAACTACAACAAAATAGATATCGCCACCTCTAAAATCTGGATATAATTTTTTGAATACTTCTAATTTTTTATTAATTAGAGGTTTTTGAGTAAGTACAGACAAAATCCACGTACGTTTGTCTATTAG
>JAYTVI010000161.1:0-4148 GCA_043744095.1 Flavobacterium sp. | reverse complement strand
TGCAAATTCTGCTGCGTTTAATATTTGTATTACTACACCACCAGCACCAAATGCGAATGATGAGTGTATAAATGCATTGCCTGTTCCAGTAAATACTTTAACAGAATGTGATGTTATGACACCAACTTATATTAGTGGTGCAACCGGATCTACAGAACCAATCGGAGCTAATACTGCAACAAACAATACTTGTTTTGGAAACGCCAATGATGATGTTTGGTATTCTTTTGTTGCCAACTCAGGAACAGAAATTGTTTCTTTATTGAATGTATACGGTACCACAACCAATTTAAACCACGCAATATATTCAGGAGATTGTAATGCATTAGTGCGAATAAATTGTAGTGCCGATAATTCTTTACAAACTGTAACCAAAAACCTAATAATAGGAAACACCTATTATATTAGAGCTTGGTCTAATGAAGCATCAAGTCAAGTGTCCTATTTTGATTTATGTGTTAAACCTGTATCTAGTTGCCAGAACGGAGAATTATTTTGTGGATCTACTGCTAACGATCCTTATATATATAATAATACAACTGGTTTGTCTGACAGTTCGCAGGTTGCTTGTTTGGGTTCTATACCAAATCCAACTTTTTTTACATTAAAAGTAGAAGAATCAGGAAATTTAGCCTATAATATTATTCAAAATTCTAATTTTGATGTATTAGGTAATCCAACTGGTAACACTCTAGATGTCGATTTTGTAGCTTGGGGACCATTTTTAAGTGCAGATAGTTGTGATCAAATAGCTTTTTCGGATTGTCCGACTTGTCCTTTTGATAATTTCCCTCCAAACAACACTTTCTATCCAAATGGGAATATTATTGATTGTAGTTATTCTACCAGTAATAATGAGACTTTAACAATTAATAATGCAGTTGTAGGACAATATTATAAAGTATTGATTACCAATTTTAGTGATGATCCTGGATATATTAAATTTTTGCAAACCAATTATGGAGAGCCAAATTCTGGAAGAACAAGTTGTTCAGATAAACTCCTACTTATTGCTTTTGTAGATTTAAATAATAACGGAATAAAAGATTCTAATGAATATAATTTTACCTATGGCACATTCAATTATCAAATAAATAATTCTGGAGCAACAACATCTGTCACTTCTCCTTTCGGAAAATATAGCCTATATGATACCAATTCTAGTAATACTTATGATATTACGTATCAAATTTTCCCTGAATACGCCAATTATTATGCCCTAACGGCAACCAATTTTAATGATGTAAGTATAGTAGTTAATGGTGGTACACAAACATTATTCTTCCCAATTACAATAACACAAAATTATAATGATGTTGCAGTCTCTATAGTGCCAGTTGGTCAACCAGTTTCAGGATCAAATTATACAAATAAAATTGTATATACAAACCTAGGAATAACTCTAGCTTCTGGAACAATTACTTTTAACAACAATGCAATTACCTCTATAAACACTATCAGCCAAACTGGCATAGTGACTACTCCTACAGGTTTTACTTTTGATTTTGTAAATTTAGCCCCATTTCAAACACGTGAAATTTCTGTAATAATGCATGTTCCACCAATTCCAGTCACAAATATTGGTGATTTATTGACTACAAATGCTACGATAACAACAACAGATGATATAAATTTAACCAACAATACTTTTACAAATACTCAAGCAGTAGTCGCTTCTTTTGACCCTAACGATAAAATGGAATCACACGGTGGAAAAATTCAAATTAACAATTTTAGTCAAGACGATTATTTAAACTACACAATTCGTTTTCAAAATACTGGAAATTCAAATGCTATTAATGTTAGATTAGAGGATTTATTAGACTCTAGATATGATTTTCAAAGTATTAGAATGATTGCTGCTAGTCATAATTATACTTTAGAAAGAGTAAACAATCATCTCGTTTGGAAATTTGAAAACATTCAACTAAAACCCGCAGCTCAAAATGAAGAATTGAGTAAAGGTTATGTTACTTTCAAAATAAAACTAAATCCAGGTTTTGCTGTTGGTAATATTATTCCGAATACTGCCAATATCTATTTTGATTCAAATCCTGCAATTACAACTAATACTTTCAATACAGAATTTGTTTCTTCGTTAGCAAATACTAGTTTTAATCTTGATAATATTCAAGTCTATCCAAATCCTTCAAATGATTTTATTCATGTTGATATGAATATCACTTACGAAAAATTAGAAAGTATTGTCCTGTATAATGTGCTGGGCGAAAGTGTGAAAAAAGTATCAGCAATAGCATCAAATCAGACGTTAATTGATGTTTCAGATTTAACAAAAGGGGTATACTTATTAGAAATTACCTCTGAAAATAAACTTAAGTTCACAAAAAAATTAGTTATAAAATAAATTCTATTTTTAAACCCCGATTGGTTTTAACCAATCGGGGTTTTTTACAAAAACCTAACGATTCAACCACCAAATACTTGCGTTCAAAACTGTTGCAAAACTTACCCAAAGTAAGTACGGTACGAATAAATATCCTGCAATTTTATCAATTTTTATAAATTTACTGTACGTTTCGTATATCATCAACCACAATAAAACAATTTCTAATAATGCTAACATTGGGTTTTGTAATCCAAAAAATATAACAGACCACAAAGCATTCAACACCAATTGAATAACGAAAAATCGCAAAGCCTTTTCTACTGCTTCTTTTTCATATTCTATTCTACTCCAAACCAATCCAGCTGCAACTCCCATCATCATATACAATAAACTCCAAACTGGTGCAAACAACCAACCTGGCGGATTAAAACTTGGTTTTATCAAAGTTGGAAACCACGTTTTGACACTAGATTGAGTTGCGATTCCCGACATGTAACCTATTCCTACACAAGTTGCAACACAAACTAAAATTTTAAGATATTTGTTCATATAATTTTTTTTCAAATTTACTCAAAACTAAATAACCAATGCCTCAAAAAAAGTATCTTTGTCAAAAATTGATGCTATGATTTCCGAAAAGGATTTTATTCCTGCTCCTTTTACCCATTTTGTCGAAAAAGGAAGCTTTACTTGGAGTGCTCCGAGCAATATTGCCTTAGTAAAATATTGGGGTAAAAAAGAAAATTTACAAGTCTTAAATGGTAAATTTCTAGAACAAATTCCTGCAAATCCCTCGATAAGTTTTACTTTAAAAAACTGTAAAACCATAACAACAATTGCTTTTGAGAAAAAAGAAAATCAAAATAACTTCTCCTTTGAACTGCTTTTTGAAGGTAAACCCAAAGAAGATTTTAAACCTAAAATATTAAAATTTTTTGAAAGAATTGAAATTTTCTGCCCTTTTTTGAAGGAATATCATTTTGTAATTGCTACTCAAAACACATTTCCGCATAGTTCAGGTATTGCATCTTCTGCATCAGGAATGGCAGCATTAGCAGTAAATATAATGAGTTTAGAAAAAACTTTGAATCCAGCAATATCAGACAACTATTTTTATGAAAAAGCATCATTCTTAGCACGTTTAGGATCAGGAAGTGCTTGTAGAAGTATCAAAGGTAAAGTCGTAAGTTGGGGCAATCATATTGAAATTGAAGGAAGTTCGAATTTGTTTGGAGTTGATTTTCCTTGCAAAATTCACGAAAATTTCAAAAACTATCAAGATACCATTCTACTTGTTGATAAAGGCGAGAAACAAGTTTCGAGTACTATTGGGCATAATTTAATGCACAATCATCCTTTTGCTGAGCAACGATTTGAGCAAGCGCATCATAATTTATCATTATTAAAAAAAATAGTAGAAACTGGAAATATTGAAGAATTTATTAAAATAGTCGAAAGCGAAGCACTCACATTACACGCAATGATGATGACATCGATGCCTTATTTTATATTGATGAAGCCTAATACGTTAGAAATAATTAATAAAATTTGGAAATTCAGAACAGAGCGTAATATTCCTGTTTGTTTTACGTTAGATGCTGGAGCAAATGTTCATGTTTTATACCCCGAAAACGTTAGAGTTGAAACATTGCAATTTATTAAAGACGAATTAGTTGGCTATTGTCAAAATGGTCAGTATATTTGTGATGAAATTGGAGATGGAAGTCAATTGATAATTGATAATTGATAATTGATAATTGATAATTGATAATTGATAATTGATAATTGATAATTGATAATT
>JAYTVI010000160.1:0-4155 GCA_043744095.1 Flavobacterium sp. | reverse complement strand
TAATGATAAAAATGAAGCAATACATATTTTCATAACTTTTTTTATCAAAGGTAAAATTTCAAATTACCTTAAATATACGAAGTTTTTCGTATTTTATTTTAGCTATTGAAAATCAATAATTAGAATGCGAATTTATTTAATTATATGAATGTTAATTAGTTATACATTTTTTATTGTATTTTTCTTTTATGTTTCGACGCTTAAATTCAAATGTCCGCCCAAACCATTTGAGATTATTCTCATTAACGTTGATAATTTTATGTCGCTCGCATTATTTTCGATTCTCGATATGTAATTTTTTGTAGTTCCACATTTTAAAGCAAGTTGCTCTTGAGTTAAGTTTTTCTTTTTCCTCGCTTCTTCAAGTATAATTCCAAGTTTAAAAGTTTCAAAACCTTGTTCGTAAACTTCTCTATTTTCGGAACCAACACTTCCATACTTTTGGTCTAAATGGTCGTCCCAAGAAGTTATATTTTTACTAAATTTTATATTTTCCATTTTTTTTATTTTTTACGATTTAATTCCTCAAACACTTTTTTTCTTCAAAATACTCTTTCTTCAATTTAGTTGCTCTCTCAATTTCACTTTTTAGAGTTTTCTGTGTTTTTTTCTGAAAACCATTAAAAAATATAACCAAATTAACTTCATCAAAACAACAAAAAACTCAGTAAATATTACTACTTACTTTAATTCTCATTTCAAACAAACCGTCATTACCAGTTAGGTGTTCAAAATATTTTGATGGAATAAATTTCAAAGTTCTCACAATTCCAATTGTCCAATCAATTTTAGTTTGTACTTATGCATTTTGTGCATTGTAGAATTCCCAAAAGAAATTTTTATAAACAATTGTTTTTCTTTTTAATTCATTTTCTATTTAACATAGTTATCTATTCAGACAACAATAGCAAAGTTATTTTGAATATTTTTTTAAGATTTATACTTTTTTATGCGATTTTCGGACATTTCTGTCAATGGTTCTTAGCTTGCTTTCAGTAGCTTTTTTTTGACACTGACGTAAGTAAATATACCGAAAACTTTAAAAAAAAACCTGATTATGAAGGAAAAAAATAATCACTGACGAACACTGATAAATCCCGAACCAAGCCATTGAAGCAAATCAATGTTAGCGGTAGTGTTTTTTATGTCAAATAATTTTCTAATTCACCTTTCCATTTTAGGAATCCATCAACGAATTCTGAGTAATCGTGATAAATTCGTCTGAATGGTTCATCTGCCGTATTTATGTATGCTGTTTTACCTTGAACTTTGATTACGTTAATTATATTTTCTAATTTTTGTAATGTCAATTTAAGAACATTTTTGTCTTTTGCAATGTGCCAAACATAGGTTGCTTCTTCGGTATCAAGTGTTTCCCAAATGATGTGGTAATTTCTGTCGCCTTGAATTAAGAAAATAAATGAAAAAGGTTTGTGAATGAACCTAAGTTTCATAATTTCGTGTGAATGCTTACTAGACAAGAACCTCAATTGTTTGTAGTGTTTGGTATTTGAAATTTTCAGTAAGTCTTCAAAAAAATCTTTTTCGTTATTGAAGAAAGTGTTTGACTTAAATTTTTCGTCAGCAAAGTTGTCAAAATATTCGTCCATTGTAAACAAGTTTTTATCTATGCTTACACTTATTTTTTTCTTGGTTGCTCTAACAAATTCAAATTTTACATTATCGATTAGGTCTCTGTTAATCTTATCTATTTCGGGTGATTTTGCAACTATCGATGTTACATTATAGTCCGATAGCTCAATGGTTGCAGTTACTTGTATTTTTTTTGTTTTAAGAACATTTGCAAAATAATTTTTTATAGCGTCAAATTCCTCTCTGATGTCATAGTTTTCAATTGTAAATTCAATTGACTTGTCGAATCCTTGCAACTTTTTATGAAATGATACACCACCAAGAATAAAGCGAACGTCTTTCAGCGGAATAAAAAAATCTTCGGTTAGCGTTTGTTTGTAGGGCTGTTTTACAAAACATTCGGTGTTGTAATTATCTGATTTGTTTGGTGTTATATTCTGTGAAGGAAAAACTGAACCAGAACCAGATAGAGTTTTTAAAAGTCCTGATGTATCAATTCCGCGAAAAGTTATAAATTCTATTTCGTTTAGTTTGCTTGAAAGTTGTTTTTGGTTGTACTCAAATTCTGTCTCACCAATCTGATACGAAAGAATTTCACAGAATATTTTCTTTTCGGATTCTGAATAATCTATAACTTTAATTGTCCAATAGGCTGGTGATTTGAAAATTTTGCCTCTAACAAAATCAGGCAAGTCAACTTGTTCCAAGGTTATTGGTTTGTCAGTTGTCAAATATGCTTTGTCTTGCTTAAATATTATTTTAAGTTCTTGCGCTTTCATTTTAAGCTATTTTCATTATCCAGTTTTAAGTTTTTTTGTCTAAAATTACATTATATTCTTGAGTCTGCAGGGAATATAGCTTCCAACTCTAAAGTATATGCTTCTCATTTACAAATAATTATAAGTACTTACAATTATTTGTAATCATTTGTTTTTTAAATCTTTTCTTGCAATACTTTTATTTCATATCTCAACTTTGCAGCTTGCATAAAATCTAAATCACTGGCTGCCTTTTCAATAGCTTTTCGTTTAAATAAATTCAAAGAAATTATCGCTATTAATTACATTAAAAGTATAATTGCTGTAAATGTTGCTGAAACTTTTGGTCAACTTAGGTTTTTTATTTGCATTCCATTTAATTTCGTATGTAGCCAAAACGTTGTTTTTTTCAACAATTAAATCTATTTCCTTTTGATCAGTATTTCTCCAAAAATAAAAATTTGCAAATATTTGTTTATATTCATTTTGTTTTCGCATCTCGTTAATTATAAAATTTTCAAACAAATTTCCAACATCATTTCTTAATTCTATTGGTCTAAAATCATTTATCAATGCATTTCTTATTCCTAAATCGTTAAAATATATTTTTTTTGATTTTTTCAATTCATTTCTTTGATTGGTATGAAATGAATTTAATTTATAAATAACAAATGCTTGCTCTAACATTGTAATATAGCTCTCAACTGTTTGATTATCAATTTTTAAAATATTTGAAAGTTCATTATAATTTACTTCACTACCAATTTGCCAAGCCAATAATTTTAGTAATTCTAATATTTTTTCAGGTTTTTTTATTCCTTTATAAAGGAAAATATCTTTGTATAAATAACTGTCTGATAAAAATTTAAGTAATCGCTCTTCTTGTCCAATACTCGTAACAATTTCTGGATAATAACCATACAAAATTCGTTGTGGAACTTGTCGTATTTCAGATACTAAATCGGTGTGATTTACCATTTCTTGAAATGAAATAGGAAATAAGTTGAATTCAAATTTACGACCTGTAAGTGGCTCATTCAAAGAATTTCTCAATTCAAAAGCACTTGAACCACTTGCTATAACCTGAATGTCTTTGTGATAATCTGCAAAAAGTTTAAGAATACTTCCAATATTTTCAATTTTCTGAGCTTCATCAATTATAACAAATTTATTTTTACCAGCTATTTGTGCTAATCTTTCACTATTGGAATTTTGCAATAATAAATGCACATCGGCATTCTCACCATCAAGCCACAATACATTTTGTTCTTGAGTTGATGTGAGCATTTTGATTATGGTGCTTTTGCCTACTTGTCTTGCTCCTAAAATTACGATTACTTTACCTTTGAAGCAATCATTTTGTAAATCTTTTACTATTTGTCTTTGAATTTTGCTCATAAAACTCTGTTATTTTAGAATATAATCGCAAAAATACTACTTTATTTTAGATTTAACTCTAAAAATATATGCTTTTTAAATTTTTTCTTGCAATGCTTTTATCTCATCGCGAAACTTTGCTGCTTGCATAAAATCTAAATCTTTTGCGGCTTTTTCCATTGCTTTTCTGGTTTCACGAATGCGTTTTTCAATATCTGGTTTCGATAAATATTCTGTTTCGGGTTCGGCTGCAATCGATGTTTCAGAACCATAAAGTTCATAATCAACTAATGGGTTTTTCGTAAATGCGCTTTCGATTTTTTTATTCAATGCCATAGGGATGACATTATTCTCAACATTAAAATTGATTTGTTTGGTTCTACGATAATTGGTTTCGTCAATTGTTTTTTGCATACTTGCTGTAATT
>JAYTVI010000159.1:0-15031 GCA_043744095.1 Flavobacterium sp. | reverse complement strand
CTCCTGTTTTTGCCAAAGCTAAATCTGAAGGTAATACAAGTACAAATCCATTAAAAGATAGTTTTGGAAACCGATATAACTTAAAGTTTGTCTTACTTGCATTATTTGGTGCTACAATGGGACAAGGAGTTGTTTGGTATACAGGACAATTTTATGCTATGAGTTTTATGAAAACAGTAATGTCTATTGATTCTTCACAAGTTGACACTTTATTGGGTATAGCATTGATATTAGGCACACCTTTCTTTATTTTCTTCGGTTGGTTAAGTGATAAAGTAGGGAGGAAGTATATAATGATGGGAGGAATGCTTTGCGCTATTTTATTATACCGCCCTATTTATAAAACAATGTATGAAACTACAAATGTTAAAAATAAAATTGAAATTGTAGACCAATTCAAATTGATAGCAGAGTTGAAAGAAAACAAAAAACAAACAATGGATTCTATCTATACAATAAACAAAAGTTTTACAGATGGAACTACTTTTAATGAAGTAAAAACGGTCACACTTGAAAATGGAAAAGCCAAAATAGTAGACGGAAAACCAAAAATTGAAACCAAAACTACTGTGAAAATTAATGATAGTGATCGTTGGATGTTGATTTTCTTAATTTTTATCCAAGTAATTTTTGTAACTATGGTCTATGGTCCGATAGCAGCTTTCTTAGTCGAAATGTTTCCAGCAAAAATTAGATATACTTCAATGTCATTGCCATATCATGTAGGAAATGGAATTTTTGGGGGATTATTACCTGCAATTTCTACCTATTTTGTTACACATTCAAAAGATGCTGGTGATCCAGAATTTTATTTAGAAGGACTTTGGTATCCTATTGTTATTGCAGCAGTCTGTTTTGTAATCGGAATGATTTATATTGAAAATAAAAATAAAAATACTCATATTTAAAAAATATCATTATGAACCAATTAAAAAGAGCATTAGGTATGGTTTGGATCGGATTGGCAATTGCAGCAGCTTATTTCTGCATTTTTCAATTCGGATTACCCAAATTTGCTTCAGGCAAACAAGACGATTTAGTTTTCGGGATTATTATTCTTTTTGTCCTCACTCCATTGATAGTAATGGGTTTAGGAACATTTGGATATTATTCCTTGATGGGAGAATACGATAAACACAAATAAAGTTTACAATTTTATTTTCAATTTCAAAAGTCAATTAAAAATTCAATAGTCAAAAATTAGCAATTGCATAAATAAAACATAAACAATGAGTTATTATCAAATAAAAAATCTAGAACAATACTTTAAACATTATAACAAATCAATTCGTGAACCTAGAAAATTTTGGGGCAAAATTGCCGAAGAAAACTTCACTTGGTATCAACAATGGGATAAAGTTATAGAGTTTAATATGGCAGAAGCCGAAATAAAATGGTATACAAATGCCAAAGTAAATATTGTCAAAAATTGTATTGACAGACATTTAGCTCGTCGAGGTAACAAAACTGCAATAATTTTTGAACCAAATAATCCCGAAGAGGAAGCATTACATATAAGTTATAATGAGTTGCATCAACGAGTAAGTAAAATGGCAAATGTCTTGCGAGAACAAGGCATTCAAAAAGGAGATCGTGTATGCATTTATTTGCCTATGATTCCTGAATTGGCAGTATCTTTATTGGCTTGTGCAAGAATTGGAGCAATACACTCTGTTGTATTTGCAGGATTTTCTGCATCAGCTGTAGCTACTCGAATTAATGATTCTGATTGCAAAATGGTGATTACCTCAGACGGTGGTTATCGCGGTAATAAAACGATTGATTTAAAAAGTATCATTGACGATGCATTACTACAATGTCCTTCTGTAAAAAAAGTATTAGTTGCCAAAAGAATTCATTCGGATGTTACAATGAAAGTTGGTCGTGACCTATGGTTACAACCACTTCTAGATGCCGCTTCAGATAATAATGTTGCCGAGATTATGGATGCAGAAGATCCATTATTTATTTTATATACATCTGGTTCTACCGGAAAACCAAAAGGTATGGTGCATACCACAGCAGGATATATGGTTTATACTGCCTATACTTTTAAAAACGTTTTTAATTATGAAGAAAATGATATTTTTTGGTGTACTGCAGATATTGGTTGGATAACCGGACATTCTTATATTTTATATGGTCCATTGCTTAATGGTGCAACAACAGTAATTTTTGAAGGTGTACCATCTTATCCTAATTTTAGTCGTTTTTGGGAAGTGATAGAAAAACATAAAATTACACAATTCTATACTGCACCTACAGCAATACGATCACTTGCAAAAGAAAGTTTAGACTATGTACAACGATTTCCTTTATCGTCTTTGAAAGTTATTGGCTCAGTAGGAGAACCTATTAACGAAGAAGCTTGGCACTGGTACAACGATCATGTAGGAGGAAAGCGTTGTCCGCTTGTAGATACTTGGTGGCAAACAGAAACTGGTGGAATATTGATTTCGCCTATAGCTTTTGTAACTCCAACAAAACCAACTTATGCAACATTACCATTGCCAGGTATTCAAGCTGTGTTGATGGATGACAAACGAAATGAAATAGAAGGTAATCAACAAGTAGGAAGTCTTTGTATTAAATTTCCTTGGCCAGGAATTGCTCGAACCATTTGGGGCGATCATAAAAGGTATAAAGAAACCTATTTCTCTGCTTTTCCAGGAAAATACTTTACTGGAGATGGTGCTTTGCGTGATGAAGTTGGATATTATAGAATTACTGGTCGTGTAGATGACGTTGTTATTGTTTCTGGACATAATCTTGGTACAGCACCAATTGAAGATGCTATAAATGAGCATCCAGCAGTTGCTGAAAGTGCTATTGTAGGATTTCCTCACGATATAAAAGGAAATGCTTTGTATGGGTTTGTAATTCTAAAAGAAACTGGTGAAAACAGAAACCAAGAAAATTTAAAAATAGAAATTAATCAGTTGGTTTCAGATCAAATAGGACCAATAGCCAAACTCGACAAAATACAATTTGTTTCTGGATTGCCTAAAACACGTTCTGGAAAAATTATGCGTCGTATTTTGCGTAAAATTGCAGAAGGCGATTATAGTAATTTTGGCGATACTACAACATTATTAAATCCAGAAATTGTAGGAGAGATTAAAGAAGGAAAGGTTTAAATTTAATAGTATTAATATAAAACTTATGAAAAAATGTTTAAAAAATCAATCTTAGTTCTTACGTTTATATGTTGTTATACAAGTTATGGACAACAAAAAGTAATTGACTCTTTAATTCAACACATCAACAATAAAGAAGCCTATCTTCTTTTGATAAAAACTTTGTCACCACGAATAGATAGTAAAGCTGGTAAACAAATAATACAAATAGGGAAAAATGCTTCTCCAGAACTAATTCAAATTTTAGATACTTCAGACAAAGGTATTATTGCTCATTTTATTCTTTCAGAAATTTGGAAAGAAACTTGGGATGAACAAATTTGTTGCAATATTATGAATAATGATAATTTTGAAGTTTTTAAAGTAAATGGACTTAAAATACAAATTGAAAACAACATTTTAAAATCTGAAGAAATCGACTTAAAATTAAATAAAGTTCTTTGGAAAAAGAGAATAACTACTTAATCCATTTTTTAACTTTTGTTCAATCTTCAAAATCATTTATTTTTTTTAAATTTACTTAAAAACTTAAATTCAAATTGTTATGAAAAATTTATTAAATTTAAAAATTAATCTTTTTTGTTTTTCTTTATTAGTTTGTAATTCTATAATAATGCATTCGCAAGAGATAAAACTAGTAGGTTTGAAATATGATTCTAATCAAAATCTGACCAATCTAGTAAAATGGTATGCTGGTGCTACAGATTTTGAGAGTTCAACACCTACAAACATTCAATACATTGCTTTAGCTACTTCAACTTTTGATTCACAAAGATCAAATTATTTTGCTAATGTCACTACCAATATCGATGGTATATCAGAAAACAAGATTTTCAAATTTAATACCAATACTTCAACCTATACATTGGATACATTTGATGGATTTATCAATAATGGCTCGGAAGTAGATTTAGAAACTGGATTGATATATAGTTACTCGGGTTCAACTGATAATTATTTTATTAACGAATACAATCCTTCAACAGGAATTTCAAACAACCTTGGCACAATAGATTTCACAAATTTTGTTGGCTTTACACTTGGTTCAACTTGCTATGATTCAAATTCCAAGAAATATTATTTTGTAGTTTTAGAAGATAATATACAAAAGCTAGTAGCTGTAAATGTTGCAGCTCAACCATTTTCTTACTCAATAATTCCAATATTAAATTTAAATTTAGCGGGAAACATTGGAATTCAATTTAGTAACGAAACCAATACATTATTTGCTTCATATCCTATTCAAAATCCTAATGGAGTTGGTTCTAGAATATCAATAGGAACTTTAGATCCAAATAGTGGCGTTTTAGATTCGGTAGTAGTTTTACCAAATACACAATACTATAGTCTAGGAACAATTACATTTGATCAAGCTTCAAAATCCTATATATTTGTTGGGCTAGGTTCAGACTTTATTGAAAAATTAATTGTTGTAAAAACTGATACGGGTGTTATCGAAACATTAGATTTGCCCTCAGAAAATATTAAAGAAATCAAATGTAATAATGCTACTTATGCTGTAAACAGATATGGTGCATTAAAAACCAATTCGTTCGACCAAACTAACTTTAAACTTTTTCCGAATCCAGCTACTACAACTTTAAATGTTTCTAATTCTGGAAATTTATCTACGTATACAATTACAGATCTTTTGGGAAAAATTATTCTTGTTGGCACAATCAATAATCAAAGTAATATTGATGTAAGTACTTTATCAAAAGGAATTTATGTTTTTAATGCCTCTCAAAACGACAAAATTATTTCAAAAAAATTAGTGATAAAGTAATCTTGTATCAATAATTTAAACACTATTTAGATCCAAATTTTGTGACTTAATAGTTTTTTTTTTACGATTTAAAGAAAACTATAATGGTTAATTTTTATAATTCCTAAATAATTATAACTCAAAAAAAAATACAACTCAATAATTTTAATTAATAACTATAAAACCAGTTGTTTTTAAAAACAATTATATTAGATTTACAATCTATTGATAACAAATATAAAATATTCGCAAGAGGAACTAACTATTTTAATTAGTAATGGTAACCAAAAAGCCTTTGCCTATTTGTATGACAATTATTCTCAGACACTTTTTGGTGTAATCTATAATATTGTATATTCTCAAGAAGACGCAGAGGATATTTTGCAACAAGCTTTTATTAAAATTTGGAATAATTTTGATTCCTATTCAGATACCAAAGGAAGACTTTATACTTGGATGTTGACAGTATGTCGAAATTTGGCATTGGATTTTATACGTTCAAAAAACGAAAAAAATAAAAAGAAAATCCAAAGTTTAGAAAATTTCGTTTATATGCTAAAAAGTAATAATACATTAGATTCAAAAATTGACTTTATTGGAATTGATAAAATACTTTCAATATTAAATTTAGAAGAGCAAGAATTAATAAATCTAGCCTATTTTCAGGGTTTTACTCAAGAGGAAATAGCAAAAAAGATTCAAATCCCTCTTGGAACAGTAAAAACCAAAATGCGAAATTCTATACAAAAATTAAGAGTTTCTGTTAATAACGAAATTAATCTATTTGGATAATAATAGAAATGAATAAAGCACAAGATTACATAAATTCAGGAATTTTAGAACTCTATGTTTTAGGTTTAACATCAACCGAAGAAAACTTAGAAGTTACCCAAATGTCTAATTTGTACCCAGAAGTAAAAAATGAGATCAACGAAATATCAGAATCACTTTTGCATCTTTCTTCAATTGTTGCACCAAAACCCAATCCAACATTACGAACTTCAATTTTAGGGACAATAGATTATATCGAACGTCTAAAATCAGGTGAATCAGTCTCAAATCCCCCAATATTATATTCAAAATCAAAAATAAGTGATTATGAAGAATGGATTTCTAAACCAGATATGAAAATTCCTGATGACTTTATTGATTCTTTCGCAAAAATTATTGGCGCAAACGAAATTGCTACTACAATGATAGTTTGGCTAACAACAGAAGCACCACACGAAATACATCACAACGAATTTGAACGTTTCTTGATTATTGAAGGTTCTTGTCAATTAACAATTGGAAATGATATAAACTATTTAAAATCTGGTGATTATATAGAAATTCCTCTTCATGTAGTTCACAATTTAATCGTAACATCTACAATTCCTTGCAAGGTAATTTTACAAAGAGTTGCAGCATAAATTATTAAAGTAAAATTCTTAATGATTTTGTCTGTCAGAAATAATTATCAAAAATGTATTTGAGATTTATTTTAAAACATAAATCAATAATAATATTATGAATAGATTTTTAATATTATTAACTTTTTATAAAGCCATATCAATAAAAATTTTAAATCAAAAATTACATCAAAGAAATAAAATAATTGTAGAAATGTAAAAATTATATAAAATTTAATTGTGATTAAATAACTATTATCAAATTGGTTTATATAAATTTACAAGAAATGAAAGAGCTTGATATATGTATAGTTGGTGGAGGTTTGGCTGGCTTAATTGCAGCTATTCATCTTAGAAAAAAAAATTACAATGTTATTGTTATTGAAAAAAATGAATATCCAAAACACAAAGTTTGTGGCGAATATATTTCAAACGAAGTACTGCCTTATTTACAATCTTTAAACCTTGATATTGCAACTTTAAATCCTGCCAAAATTGAAAAACTCTCCTTTTCTTTAGTCTCCGGAATTTCAACTAGTACTACTTTACCTTTAGGTGGTTTTGGAGTTAGTCGCTACAATTTAGATCATTATTTGTATTCTGAAGCAACAAAAATTGGTTGCAAAATTATACAAGAAACGGTATTAGATATTAATTTTTTAGACAATCAATTTACTGTTTCTACAAACAAAAATGATTATAATTCTAAAATTATTCTTGGTAGTTTTGGCAAAAGATCAAATCTAGATGTCAAATTTAATCGTACTTTTATTCAGAAACAATCCTTATGTTTGGGTGTAAAAGCTCATTATAGTTTAGATTATCAAGATGATTTAGTTGGTTTACACCATTTTAGAGGTGGTTATTGTGGTGTTTCTAAAGTTGAAAATAGCGTTGTCAATATTTGCTATTTGTGTAATTATGAAACATTCAAAAAATGTAAAAATATAGATGATTATCAAAAACAAATTGTTTGTGAAAACCCAAATCTGAAATACATTTTTGAAAAAGCAACACTTTTGTTCGAAAAACCACTCACAATTAGTCAGATATCATTTGACAAAAAAAAGAATGTAGAAAATCATATTCTAATGATTGGTGATACAGCTGGTTTGATTCATCCTTTGTGTGGAAACGGAATGGCAATGGCTATTCACAGTGCAAAAATTGCTTGTGAAGCTGTTTCAAAATTTTTTGAACATTCGATTTCAAGAGAAGAAATGGAGAAAGAATATACCAAAAATTGGAACTTTAACTTTAGTAAAAGACTTCGAATTGGTAGACTATTAGGAAAAATATTAGAAAGAGAAAGACTGGCTAGTATAGTTTTGAAGTTGATTATCCTTTTTCCATTTATATTGCCAATTATCATCCGAAAAACACATGGAAAATCAATCTAAATGTCGCTAAATATTAAAATACGCACCAAGGAAACTGAAATAATGGACGATTTTCAGATAGAAGGTAAAGAATTGCAAGAAGCTTTAGATAAAATTGCGCAAATCAATCAACTTTTAGGAGGAAACAAACTAACTTTACAGGGATTGCAAATTTTATTAAACAATTTAGATAAAAATAAAGAATTCACTATTGTAGATATTGGTTGCGGAAATGGTGATATGTTACGATATATTGCCGATTTTGGTAAAAAAAATGGCTATTCTTTCAATTTAATAGGTATAGATGCTAATAATTTTACAATTGATTATGCAAAAAAATTATCAACAAAATATTTTTCTATTAATTATAAATGTGAAAATATTTTTGATTCAAAATTCGATGCATTACAATACGATATCATACTATGTACGTTGACTTTACATCATTTTAATGAGGAAGAAATTTTAAACTTGATGACCATTTTTTATAAAAATTCAAAAATTGGGATTGTTATAAACGATTTACATCGAAGTAAAATAGCATATAGATTGTTTATTATAATATGTAAAATTTTCAACTTAAATAAAATGTCTCAAGAAGATGGTTTAATTTCTATATTAAGAGGTTTTAAAAAGAAAGAATTAATCGCTTTTTCAAAACAATTAAATTTCAAAAAATACACTATTCAATGGAAATGGGCTTTTCGTTATCAATGGATTATTAAAAAAATTTAATAAAAAAATAAAAAAAGGTAGAAAATTTTTCTAACCACAGTATTACAAATGAGTGTAAAAATAATAACAGTTACAAAGCAATTACCCGAATTCTATAGGGAAACCAAAGAAATTATTCCGTTTCTCGATGCTTGGTTATTGGGACAAGATGAACGTTTTGTGAGAAAAGTAAAAAAAATATTCGAAAACGCAAATGTCGATAAACGTTATTCTATTATGGATCCTGTAGAAGTTTTTACAAAAACATCATTTGAAGAACGAAATAAAATTTATATTCGAGAAGTAATAAAATTGGGCGAAAAAGTCTTGACATCTGCATTAAAAAAAGCCAATTGGCAACCTACAGATTTAGATTATATCATCACAGTAAGTTGTACCGGAATTATGATTCCATCTCTTGATGCATATTTAATCAATAAATTGGGGTTAAAACAAGATATTATAAGACTTCCAGTTACTGAAATGGGTTGTGTTGCTGGCATTTCTGGAATGATTTACGCCAAGCAATTTTTGCAAGCAAATCCTAATAAAAAAGCAGCCGTTATTGCCGTAGAAAGTCCAACGGCAACGTTTCAATTGAATGATTTTTCGATGGCAAACATAGTTAGTGCTGCAATTTTTGGTGATGGTGCAGCTTGTGTTTTAATGTCGTCTTTTGAAAATGAAGTAGGTCCAAAAATTATTGACGAATCAATGTATCATTTTTATGATAATGACCATATGATGGGTTTTGATATAACCAATTCTGGTTTAAAAATGGTTTTAGATATTGATGTTCCTGAAACAATTGCTAATCATTTTCCATTATTTATTCATCCATTTCTAGAACGCAACGGAGTAACAATTAACGATATTGATCATCTTATTTTTCATCCTGGAGGAAAAAAAATTGTGCAAACTGTCGAAGAACTTTTTGAAGCATCAGGAAAAAATATTGATGACTCTAAAGAAGTATTACGATTGTACGGAAATATGTCTAGCGCAACTGTTTTGTATGTTTTAGAACGTTTTATGAATAAAAAACCTAAAAAAGGAGAAAAAGGATTGTTATTGAGTTTTGGTCCAGGATTTACAGCACAACGAATATTAATTGAATTTTAATGACAATAGTAAAAATAATATCAAAATTGCCATTTTCTAAACCATTTTTGTTTGTAGACGAAATTTTATCTATTTCTGAAAATGGTGTAGAAGGTTGTTACACTTATAACGAAAATTTGGAGTTTTACAAAGGGCATTTTAAAGACTTCCCGGTAACACCAGGTGTTATTCTTACTGAAACAATGGCGCAAATTGGTGTTGTTTGTTTAGGAATTTATTTATTGGGTACTGAATTTAATTCAAAAACCAAAATTGCAATGACATCCTCAGAAATTGAATATTTAAAACCTGTTTATCCAAATGAAAAAGTGATTGTGCTTTCTGAAAAAATATATTTTAGATTTGGTAAATTAAAATGTAAGGTTAAAATGCTTAATGATAGCGGCTTAGAAGTTTGCACTGGTACTATTGCTGGAATTATTATTTAAGTTGAGGTTTTTGTAGGTTTATTGAGGTTTAGGAGGGTTAGAATATATTTTATATTTAATTTTTTTAATTGAATTTTGTAATTGTAATTGATTTTTGTAATTGAAAAAGATTTTTGTAATTGAAATATGTTTAAATTTTGAAAAAAAGAGTTGTCATAACTGGACTTGGCGTTGTTGCTCCAAATGGAGTAGGAGTTGAAGCATTTTTAAATGCGATTCAAAAAGGTATTTCTGGTATAAAACACAATTCAGAATTAGAACGTTTACAATTTTCTTGTCAAATATCTGGAACTCCCGAAATATCTGAAGAATTAAAACAAAATTATTTTTCTGAATTAGAATTGCGAAATTTTAATTCATCTGGTATTTTATATGGTGTAATTGCTGGAATCGATGCTTGGAAAGATGCAGGATTACTCATACAAAATAATGAAAACCCAGATTGGGATTCTGGAACAATTTTCGGAACTGGAACTTCTGGAATTGATAAATTTAGAGAATGTATTTATAAAATCGATGAACTACAAACACGTAGACTTGGCAGCACTTCAGTAGCACAAACAATGAATAGTGGTGTTAGTGCCTATTTGGGCGGAAAACTTGGGTTAGGAAATCAAGTAACTACAAATTCATCTGCTTGTACAACTGGAGCCGAAAGTATTTTGATGGGTTTTGATCGTATACAATCTGGTCAAGCCAAACGTATGTTGGTAGGTAGTACAAGTGATTCTGGACCATATATTTGGGGAGGATTTGATGCAATGCGTGTTTGTACTTTCAAACACAATGAGTCACCAGAAAAAGGATCAAGACCAATGAGTACAACTGCTTCGGGGTTTGTACCAGGAAGTGGAGCAGGTGCATTAATTTTAGAAGATTTAGAAACTGCATTACTTCGTGGTGCCAAAATTTATGCAGAAGTTTTAGGTGGTAATGTCAATTCTGGCGGACAAAGAGGAGAAGGAACAATGACGGCTCCAAATTCTATTGCTGTTCAAAAATGTATCTTGGATGCATTTTCAAATTCTAAAGTTTTAGCATCAGAAATTGATGCGATAAATGGACATTTAACAGCTACTTCAAAAGATAGTTTAGAAATAAAAAATTGGTCGGAAGCATTGCTCAGAAAAGGAAAAAATTTCCCATATATTAATTCCTTAAAATCAATGATAGGCCATTGTTTATCAGCTTCTGGAAGTATCGAAAGTGTAGCGACAATTTTGCAAATTTATCAAGGGTTTGTATTCCCAAATAGCAACTGTGAAGATTTACATCCAGAAATTTTAGAAACTATTGACTACAATCAAATACCTCAAAAATTAATCAAAACAGATTTAAATATTGTTGCCAAAGCCAGTTTTGGTTTTGGAGATGTAAATGCTTGTGTAATTTTTAAAAAATATTAATAAATGAATTCAACAGAAATTAAAGAACAATTAAAGTTAATCATAAAGCCTTATATCAAAAATCAAGAAGCTTTTGAGAATCTTACAGAAACTACTGATTTTATTACTGATTTGCAAATAAATTCTGCCAACTTAGTAGATATTATTCTAGATATTGAAGATGTTTTTAAAATTGAAATTGACAACCTATCAATGGAAAAAATGTTGAATATAAAAGCCGCTTTAACAATAATTGAAACCAAATTAGAATCAAAATGATTGGAAATGATGTCATCGATATACAATTGACAAGAATTGAAAGCAATTGGCAAAGGCAAGGTTTTCTTGATAAAATTTTTTCTGAAAGAGAACAAAATATTATTTATAATGCTGATAATTCAGAAGTTATGGTTTGGAATTTATGGAGTAAAAAAGAAGCTGCCTATAAAATCTATAATCGCGAAACGAATATTAGAACGTTTAACCCAATTCAATTTCAGTGTTTTATAACGACAAATAATAGAGACTTTGTGATTTGTAAAAATCAAAAATATTATACAAAAACTACAATTTCACAAGAAAAAATTGAGACGATTGCACTAAAAAATTATGAGGATTTTGATAAAATTATTGATCTAAAAGATTTAAATTCAGTTGTGAAAATAAATGGAATTCCTCAAGATATTGTTTCAAAAAAACCAGTAACAATAAGTCATCACGGACAGTTTCTACAAATTTTAACTTTAAAAAATTCTTAAAGACCCAATCTTGATTTTAATTTAAGAAACAATAATGCAATAGAATAAGCGTCTTCAGATGATGAATGGCGATCACTTTTATCGATTTTATATATTTTGCATAATTCCTCAATTGAAAATTGTTTATCCGTTATATCGTGAAGTTTACGATACATTATTTCAACATCTAATGCTTCGTTTTTGATTCTACCACAATCCATTTTTTCTAATGCTTCATTAATCATTTCGATATCAAAATGAATGCGATGACCAACTAAAATACCATTTTCGATAAATTCGATAAAAGCTTTAATAGCTTCAGGTTGGCCTAATTTTGGTTGCTTACTTTCAATGATAAATTCATTTGATAATCCATTATCATGCAAATATTTATATTGCAATAAAACTATTTCAACACTATCATTTACTACGATACTATTGTCAATAACGGCAATAGCACCAATAGATAAAATGACATCTTTGTTTGGGTTTAGACCACTAGTTTCGGTACTCAAAACAATAAATCGTGATGATTTTTTTTCGAATTTTGAAATATAATTTTTCCAAAATTCTGGATATTCTTTGTTTAAATTTTTTATCCAATCAAACATATTACGAAAATTGTGTCAGTTGAAACGAATCTTTGATTAATTCTTCTAAATCTTTAATAGGAGCAAGGGCATTTTTTAGATTTTCCTTGTCTACTTTTGAAAGTTCTTCAATATTTATGTATTGCCCAGAACTATCATTTTTTAAACCTTCTAATGTTCTAAATTTTGAAAGTGTCAGAAATGCTTCTGCACAATTCAAATAAATTTCTGAATGCTTTGGGTCAATCATTGCTAATTGCTTGAATCGCAAATAAGTATTGTTAATTCCTCGAATATTATGATGCAAAACAAAAAGTCTTGCGCCATCAATTAATGGCATTAAAGCTCTAGTTTTTATATCAAATTTATCTTTATTAACACCTTCTTCTTCAAGATTAAATTTCTTAAAAAAGTTTAAAGGTGAGGGTTTCCTGAGTGCATCATTTCCTAAATAATCAAAAAAGAGTTTGTTTTTTTTGACATTGCCAAAAATCAAATCTGTTATAGCTTCTTCTATTTTTGGTTCTCCAAAAGCAATTTCATAATCAAAGAAAATACTACTAATTTGATTACTTGTTTCACCTGGAGTATTCATCCAATTGCCATATTGTTTGTTCCAGTCTGTCAACGACTTACACCACAAAAAATTACTTGCTAGATGAGCGTTTGGGCATAATGCGTAACCAACTTTTTCTAAAGTCGTTGTTGCTTTTTTTGCAAGCTTTATGAAATAATCTTTTACATCACGGTATTTGTCTGCAGCAACATCTTCAAAAACTAAAATACTATCTTGATCTGTTAGTAATAATTGTTCTTTTCTACCTTGACTACCAATACTTAACCAAGCAAAACGAGCTGGAGGTGAACCCAATTCTAAAATAGCTAACTCTACAGAACGCTTGATAATAGCAAGATTAATCTCGCTTGCAATATTTGTAATGTGTGATAACGGTATATTTTTTACGATAGAAGTTTGAATGAGTTCAGACAATTTTGAACGCACTTTTTTCAAATCTTTTGCATCCTGAGAGCGTTTTATTTCTTTGATTAATACCCCAGGATTACTGGCTTGAGCAACTATTAAATCGTGCTCTGAAATGATTCCTTTTATTTCAGATTTGTCTGAACCGTCTTGAGTAACGCATAAATGGCTTACATTATATTTTAGCATCAATAATTGTGCTTCAGCCAAAGATACATTTTCAGCTACTGTAATTACTGGCGAAGCCATTATTTTATCTATCGTAGCAGAAATAGGAAATCGTCCTGTAGCCACTTTAGTTCTCATATCATAATCAGTAACAATACCAATAGGTAAGTGGTTGGCAACAATAATTAGACTATTTAGCAAATTATCTGTCATTAATTGCGCTGCTTCTTTAACTGTACTTTCAATTTCTACTTTTAAAGGCGTTTTATTGTATGATAATGATTGAAAATATTGAATTTCGGATTGATTATTTGTAAAAACTACATCGTCTAAAAGTAATTTGCCTTTATTGTTTCTATCACTAGGATTGTTTGAATTGGTTGCAAAACTTTCTAATAAAAAATTCAATACATCTGAATTCTGTGCAACAAAAGGCCTAAAAATAGCAATAGGTATAGCATAAACAACAGATTCTTCTCTAGCTTTTGCAGTCATCATATAGTTGTTTTTAGCAAAAAATGGTCTTAAACCAAAAATATCGCCTTCAACACATTTGTTTAATAAAGTTTCTTCGGCATCAGAAATTACAGAAAGATTTATAACTCCTGAAGCTACAACATAAAAACTTTCGTGCAAAACATCATTTATCTGAAATAAAGTCTTGTTTTTTTCTAAATTAATCACACGTATACTAGAAGATACAATAGTTAATTCTTCAAATGATAAATTATTAAATGGTGGAAATTCTTTTAAAAAATCTGCAATTCTTTCGGCAATGACATTCATAATATAATTGATAAAATAAAGTGTAAAAATAGAATTTATAATAGAATGAAACAAGTAATAATTTTTAATTATGTTTTTGTTTTTAAATTTTAAAGTGTATTGTAATAGAGCACATTAGGTTGTCTTATGAACATTTTCTGTTTTACATAATATAAATTATAGTGCAATAATATAAATTATTAATGAAACATTGTAAAGGTGTAATTATTGATATTTCTTTAAAATTCAATATTTCTGTATATGCATAATAATAAAGATACTATTGATGGCAATTATGATATTTAATTTCATTGATTCAAGAAATATATTTAAAAAATTATCAAACTATTAATAATTTTTATTAAATTTTTCACAACTATCCGAAAGTCTAAAATAAAAAGTGCCTGAGAATCCCTTATTTTTGTTTTGAGAAATAAAATAATCAATGGGACTCTTCAGACGCATCAA
>JAYTVI010000158.1:0-4184 GCA_043744095.1 Flavobacterium sp. | reverse complement strand
ATCTGTTAAAGTACTTGATGAACTTATGGCAATGTATTTTTTTGATTTTCCTTTCATTACTGAAACATCAAAAGTAGCATCTTTTTCAAAATAAATCATTTCATCGTTAGATACTTCTGTTCCTAATTTATGTTTCAAAATTTTATCCGAACGCAATGTTTTTTCATCTTGTTTAGAATAAAAAATAGTTTTGTTATCGTTTGCCCAAGTTGCATTGCCAGTAACTTTTTCGATTTTATCAGAAAGAATTTCACTAGTAACTAAATTCTTGATTTGTAGTGTGTAGATTCTATTTCCTAAATAATCTATAGCAAAAATAGCAAGTTGATTGTCATTACTTATGTTTATTCCACTTAATTGAAAATATTTTTGATCCTTTGCCAATTCATTACAATTAAACATAATTTCCTCTTTTGCATCCAAACTTCCTTTTTTTCTAGAATATATAGGATAATCTTGACCTGTTTCAAATCTTGTAATATAATAATATCCATTGTATAAATAAGGAACCGATTGATCATCTTCCTTGATACGGCTTTTCATTTCTTGATACAACTCAGTTTGAAAATCTTTAGAATCTGCTGTCATTGCATTGTAATACTCATTTTCTTGATTTAGATAAGAAATAACTTCAGGGTTTTCTTTATTGTTTAACCAAAAATAATTATCAATTCTACTATCACCATGTTTTTCTAAAGTTGTAGGTTTTACAGCTGTTATTGGAGCTTTTATATTTTTTGCCATTATGTTGTTGTTGTTTTGAGAATATGAAAAAGAAAATAAAATACTAATAAAATTTACGAATACAATTCTTTTCATCTCTTTAAGTATTGATTTAACTTTGCAATTTAGTAATTTCGCACCATAGAAATAATAAAATTTATCAACATGTTTGGAGACCTAACGGGAATGATGGGCAAGCTAAAAGAAGCCCAACAAAAAGTAGAAGAAACAAAAAAACGATTAGATAATGTACTTATTGACGAACAAAGTAATGACGGTTTGTTGAAGGTTACCATTACTGCAAATAGAACTCTAAAAGCTATTGCTATTGATGATGTTTTGCTAGAAGATAAAGACCAACTTGAGGATTATTTACTTATAGTTATGAACAAAGCAATTGCAAAAGCATCAGATATTAATCAAGCAGAATTGGATGCAGTATCAAAAGTTGATATGCCAATGATTCCTGGTATGGAAGATATGTTCAAATAATTGAATGCATTTTAAAGAAAGAAATCCAAACTAAAAATTTATTATTTTAGTTTGGATTTTTTTTACAATTTACTCAATGCTTCCAGTACATAATCGTGCATAACTTCGCGATAATCCAAATGAGTTACTATTCGCAGTTTACCTTGACCCATATTGCTAATTGCGATTCCTTTGTCTTTAAATTTTTGGATAACCATTTTTTCTTCTAATGGTTTTTTGACTGTAAAAATTAAAATATTAGTTTCTATAGGTTCAACTTTTTCTACCCAAGATAGTTTTTCTAATACTGCTCCAAGCTCTTTGGCTCTTCTGTGATCTTCATCAAGTCTATTGATGTTATTTTGTAGTGCATAAATTCCAGCAGCAGCAAGATATCCAGATTGTCGCATATTACCACCAAATATTTTTCTGATGCGCAAAGCTCTTTTTATAGTCGTAGCATCAGATACCAAAACTGAACCAATTGGTGCGCCAAGACCTTTAGAAAAACAAATCGAAATTGTATCAAAAATCTCCCCATACTGTTTTGGATGTTGCTTTTTTGCCACTAAAGCATTCCATAATCTAGCACCATCAAGATGGTATTTCAGATTATTAGCTTCACAAACTTGTCTGATTTTTTTTAATTCTTCAATTTCATAACAAGCGCCACCACCTTTATTTGTGGTATTCTCTATACTAACCAATTTTGATAAAGGCAAATGATAAAACTCAGGATCATTAATTCCTTCTTGTACTTGTTCGGCAGTAATCAATCCTCTGTGTCCATCTAATAAATTAAAATTCACACCACTATTTGAAGATGCTCCACCAGATTCATACAAATGAATATGCGACCATTTATCACAAATTATTTGATCTCCAGGATTGGTATTCAATTTTATAGCCGTTTGATTTGCCATTGTTCCTGTTGGAAAAAAAAGCGCTCCTCCCATACCAAAAAGACTTGCAACCATTTCTTCAAATTCGTTTACAGTTGGATCTTGTTTAAAAACGTCATCACCTACTTGTGCTTTAAACATAAATTGCAACATTTCTTGAGATGGTTTTGTTACCGTGTCACTTATTAAATTTATTTCCATATTATAAAAGGATAGCTTATTTTTGCAAAAACAAAATTACATAATTTATGACAAATACCGAACAAATTAAAGGTATTGTAGAGCGTCTTGGTGCGTTGAGGAGGTATCTTTGACATTGATGCCAAGCAAATAGAAATTACAAACGAAGAAGAGAAAACTTTTGCTCCCAATTTTTGGGACAATGCCATTGAAGCTGAGAATATTATAAAAAATCTTCGATCAAAAAAGAAATGGGTTGAAGATTATGAAAAAGCAATTGCAATGTTAGATGAATTGCAGTTGGCTTTTGAATTTTATAAAGAAGGAGAACTTTCAGAAGCTGAATTAGATACACAATATGAAATTACAAACACTCATATTGAAGATATTGAATTTCGCAATATGCTTTCAGAAGAAGGTGATTCGTTGAGTGCAGTATTGCAAATTACTGCTGGTGCAGGCGGAACAGAAAGTTGCGATTGGGCTAGTATGCTTATGCGAATGTATATGATGTGGGCAGAAAAGCAAAAATTTAAAATTAAAGAACTTAATTTTCAAGAAGGTGATGTAGCTGGAATAAAAACAGTTACATTAGAAATTGAAGGTGATTTTGCTTTTGGTTATTTAAAAGGTGAAAATGGTGTCCATCGATTGGTTAGGATTTCTCCATTTGATAGTAATGCAAAGCGACATACTTCGTTTGCATCAGTTTATGTTTACCCATTGGTTGATGATACTATTGAAATCGACATTAATCCAGCCGATATTGAAATTGTAACATCAAGATCTAGTGGTGCTGGAGGTCAAAACGTAAATAAAGTTGAAACCAAAGTACAATTGTTTCATAAACCAACTGGAATACAAATTCAATGCAGTGAGACACGTTCACAACAAGACAATCGTCAACGTGCTATGCAAATGTTGAAATCGCAATTGTATGAAATTGAATTAAAAAAACAATTATTGCAACGTGCTGATATTGAAGCTGGTAAAATGAAAATAGAATGGGGTTCACAAATAAGAAATTATGTAATGCAACCTTATAAATTAGTAAAAGATGTTCGCACTGGAGCAGAAACCAGCGATGTAGATGGTGTTATGAATGGCGAAATTGACAAATTTTTGAAAGCTTATTTGATGATGATGGGACAAAAAGACTCAGAATAATAAATTTGAAAGAAGTTTTATCTCAAAACTTCTTTCAAAAATTGTAACATTGCTAACCAAGAGCGTTTTTCTGCTTTCTCGTTATAAGCTGCACCTTTAGAATTATCATTTCCAGCATTTTTATCAGTAAAAGAGTGTACAGCATTGGCATAATATACCATTTCCCAATCGGCCTTTCCTGTTCGCATTTCGTTTTGAAAACTTTTAATTTCAGCCTCAGATACATAAGGATCATCTGCTCCATGTAGTACTAATAATTTGGGAGAAATAGCTTCAATTTTTCGGTTTTCGTCACGAGCTAATCCGCCATGAAAAGAAACTATCCCTTTAATATTCATATTAGTTCTAGCTGCTTCAATTGCTCCTGTACCTCCAAAACAATATCCCAATACAACAATATCATTAGGGTTTGCACCTTGTTTTATTAATTCATCATATGCTAATGAAATCCTTCTATGATAATCTTCAATATTTTTTTTATAATAACCTGCATTTTCACCTGCTTGTTTATAATCATTTGGTCTATTATCTACACCATAAATATCAGCAACAAAAGTATAATAACCCATTGCAGCCAATCTATGAGCAGTATCTTTTGCATGATCATCAATACCCATCCAAGCTGGCAATATTAATACACCTTGCTTTTCTTTTAAAGCTTTTTTGGGCAAAACACTAATTCCGCTTAAAGCCTGTTTTCCATCGAAATAATCTACTTTTTTTTCTTGACTAAAGGAAAAA
>JAYTVI010000157.1:0-4212 GCA_043744095.1 Flavobacterium sp. | reverse complement strand
ATACCTGCAATTGCAAAAACACCAATAGCATAAAAAAGTGATTTATATTCTTTTGCTTTTATTAATTTGTAGCTAAAATATACCGAAAGCACAACTAATAAAATCAATAAGTAATATGTCATCTGAAAGTGATTAGCATTGATTTCTAATGCTACTGCAAGCATTGTTAGAATACCACCAAGCACATATCGTTTTTTGAAAACCAAAATAAAACCTGCAACAACCATTGGCATATAACCTATTGCGTGTGCTTTTGCATTATGACCAACTCCAAGAATGATAATTAAATATGTTGAAAGTCCGAAGGCCAATGCACCAAAAAATGCTTTTAGAGGATCGACTTTTAACACTAATGCTAGTAAATAAAAACCAAGAAAATAAAGAAATAAATAATCTGCAGGACGAGGTAAAAATCGCAATAAATGATCTAATTGGCTGATGTATTCGTGCGGATAATTTGCGCCTAATTGATAAGTTGGCATTCCGCCAAAAGCTGAATTGGTCCAGTAAGGTTCTGTGTTTTCGACTGCTCTAAAGTCGTTTTGCTCCTTTGCCATTCCGGTATATTGTACAATATCGGATTGGTATATTTTTTTTCCTTGAAGAACTGGATAAAAATAAACTATCGAAATAAAAACAAACCCAAAAATGGCCAATGCGTGTGGGTAAAACTTCTGAAGTACTTTCATAATTGAATTGAATATTCCAAATTAAAAAAATCAAAAATAGTCAAAAAAATCAGTCTATAAAATTAATAAAGAAGCAACTTTACAATTAGAAGTCGTTTAAACTTTTTTGATTGAAGCGAAAAATTATTGTTTTTGTTTCAGATTTTAACTTTTTTTCATTGCATAGTTATTCTACGGAATTAAAAAAACCTGAAATATGAAACAAAAATACAATTTTGTAGCCAATTGAAAAAGTTTAAACGACTTCTTAATCAATTTCTTCATAATCTACATACTCTCCTACTTTCTTTATTTCGCGAGGTTTTGTAGAAGTAGTATTATTGTATATAATTTCATCATTGCTAGATGATTTCTGATTTTGAGATTGTTGCGATTGGTACTGTTCTTGAAAATTTTGACCTGCTTTATCCACTACTTTTTTTACAACAATTGGTAAAAATAAACGCGCCAAAAATTTAAAAATATAGTAAAAAGCAAAAATGTAAAGTATCGATTTTAATAATCCGTTGAATGATGCTGTTTGCATAATAAAAATATTTTTTCAAAAATAATAAATCCATTCTAAATTCATTCTTAAATAAATAATAAAATATAGTACTTTTGAGAGGTCATAAAAATGTACAAATCAAAAATTAAAAAGATGTTCAAAATCAAGTTTTTATCCTTATTAGTAATTACAATTCTTCCCAATATTCAATATGCACAATTTACAGATGCTATCAATTCTAATCGACCAGGAGAATCTATGACCGCTTTTTCTGTCGGAAAAACTGTTATACAAGCAGAATTAGGGTTTTATGGTATCAAAGAAGACCAAAGTGTAAAAAACTATACTATTTCTGGATATGGTAGTGATTTAACAGTTCGTTACGGAGCTTTTTTAGAACAATTAGAATTAATTATGAATTTAGAATATCAAAACGACAAGTATGTTTCACCATTTATTGAAGAGAATAGAAGTGGTTTGAAGAAAACTACTTTTGGTGCAAAATATTTATTGTATGATCCTGATAAAAATTACAAGAAAAAAATAAATGTGTATAGTTGGAAAGCAAATCATAAATTTAGTTGGAGACAATTTATACCAGCAGTTGGCTTGTATGGAGGTTTACACGTAAACTTATCAAACAATGCTTTTGCCAAATCGATCTATCAAATAGAAATTCCGGTTGACCCAAAAATAACAACTAGAGCCATTTTATTAACTCAAAATCAATTTGGTAAAAGTGTTTTAGTAGGAAACATTATCATCGATAAATTTCCGAGTATCAAAAGATCTTTAGATTATGTAGTAACATTAACAAGGGTTATAAGCCCAAGGTTTTCAGGTTTTATAGAAGCGCAAGGTTTTAATGGATCATATTACAAAGATACTTTTCTTCGTGGTGGAGGTGCTTTTTTGCTTAGAGAAAACATTCAATTAGATGCTTCCATAAGTAAAAATTTTAAAGAAACACCAAACATATTAATTGGTGGTGTTGGAATTGCTTGGCGTTTTGACCAAAACTATAATGATGTTTTGTTAAGAATTCCGAAAGATAAAGAAGCAAAAGGAAAAAAAGGGAAAGACAAGAAAAAAGATAAGAAAAAGGAAAAAGCCAAAAAAAGACTTGACGAAATAGAAGGCGAAAAAAAATAGTAGCATGATTATCATTAAAGAAGCAACCACTAAAAGTGAATTATTAGAATATATCAAATTTCCTTTTAAGCTCTATAAAGACAATAAATATTGGGTTCCGCCAATTATTGCAGACGAATTAGAAACATTTGATAAAACTAAAAATCCTGCTTTTGAAAATGCCGAAGCTTATTTTTATCTTGCGTATAAAGACTCAGAAATTGTAGGTCGTATTGCAGCAATTATCAATTGGAGCGAAGTAAACAATCAACAAAAAAAGAAGGTACGTTTTGGTTGGTATGATGTGATTGATGATGTTGATGTTACAGAAGCTTTGCTGCAAAAAGTATACGAATTAGGAAAAAAGAACCAACTTGATTATGTTGAAGGTCCAATGGGTTTTTCAAACCTAGATAAAGTTGGTGTTTTAACCGATGGATATGATCAATTGGGCACAATGATTACTTGGTACAACCATCCTTATTATGTTACTCATCTCGAAAAACTTGGCTATGTTACAGAAAAAGAATATTTAGAAAATAAATTTCCTTTTAAAAATGTCAAATTAGTATATTTTGATAAAGCACAAGAATTAATAAAAAAGCGTTACCAGCTTCAGCCTATCAATTTTAGTTCTACAAAAGATGTGATGCCATATGTAGATAAAATGTTTGATTTGTTTAATGATTCGTATGCCAAATTATCTTCATTTGTAGCCATTTCAGATATACAGAAAGAATATTTCAAAAAAAAATATATCAGTTTTATCAATCCAGAATACATAAAATATGTAGAAGACAAAGATGGGAAATTGGTAGCATTTGCAATCGTTATGCCTAGTTTTTCTATAGCATTACAAAAGGCAAATGGCAAATTGTTTCCTTTTGGGTTTTTGCATTTATTAAATGCAAAAAAAAATAGCAAAGATGTAGTTTTCTACCTTATTGGTGTTGCGCCAGAATATCAAAACAAAGGAGTTACCGCTATATTATTTAAAGAATATCATACTACATTTACCAAAAAAGGAATTCAAAATTGCATCAGAACACCTGAGTTGGCAGACAATACCGCTATCCATTTGTTATGGAAAAACTTTGATCCAAAAATTATTTGTAGACGAAAAACATTTCGCAAACCGTTATAATTATGAAAATTGTTTTTGCAACCAATAATTTAAATAAAATAAAAGAAGTACAAAGTATGCTTCCAGATACTATTCAAATTATTTGTTTAGAAGCTATTGGATGCTTTGAAGAAATACCAGAAAACGAATCAACTATTGAAGGCAATGCCATTCAAAAAGCAAATTATGTAACCCAAAAATATGGTTTTGATTGTTTTGCTGATGACACAGGACTAGAGGTAGAAACTCTTAACGGTGAACCTGGCCTTTTTTCTGCACGTTATGCAGGCGAACAAAAAAATGCTGACGATAATATGAATAAACTGTTAACAGAATTAGCAAACAAACCCAATAGAAAAGCACAATTTAAAACAGTAATTGCACTTAATTATAATGGTAGTCAACATCTCTTTACCGGAATTGCCAAAGGAGAAATTATAAAATCTAAGATTGGTTATCAAGGTTTTGGGTATGATCCAATATTCAAACCACAAGGTTATCAACAAACTTTTGCAGAACTTTCGTTAAAAGAAAAAGCGAGTATAAGTCATCGAGGTTTGGCAATAAAACAATTTTTAGAATTCTTAAAAAAGTAACTATTTGATTTTCAAATATTAATATATTTTTAATTCTCTTCATTGCATTAGATTATGTCGTTTATTTAGACTACTTTTGCACCAAATTTTAAAAATAAATAATGAACAAATTTGAACAATTAGGATTGAGTGAATCGCTACAACGTGCGATTATCGATCTAGGATTTGAGAATCCGACCGAAGTAC
>JAYTVI010000156.1:0-4213 GCA_043744095.1 Flavobacterium sp. | reverse complement strand
AATCCGTAATCTCTATGTTTTTTGAACTGTTTCATTAGCTAAAAATACAAAAAATTAATGAGTTAAAAAAATTAATGCGTTTTTAGAGATTCCCTTAATATAATAACCTCGCAATTCGCGGGGTTTTTTTATATTTGCATACAAAAGTCAACTAAAAGACTTAGTAAAGCCAAAAGCTATATTTATGTTACAATTAAATGTAAAAAACGAATCATCAAGATTAAGAGCTGTTGTATTAGGTTCAGCAATAAATAACGGACCAACTCCAACTGTAGAAGAAGCATATGACCCAAAATCATTAGAACACATTCTAGCAGGAACTTATCCAGTTGAAAAAGATATGGTGAACGAAATGGAAGCATTCAGCAAAGTATTTCAAAAATACGATGTGAAAGTTTTTCGTCCTGAAATGATTGAAAACTACAATCAAATATTCACGCGGGACATCGGATTTGTAATAGATGATACATTCATCAAAGCCAATATTCTTCCTGATAGAAATCGTGAATTAGATGCTATTCAATATATAATTGACCAAATAAATCCTTCAAAAGTAGTTCGTCCGCCAGAAGAAGTTCATATCGAAGGTGGCGATGTAATGCTTTGGAATGATTATATTTTTATAGGAACATACAAAGGTTCCGATTATAAAGATTACATTACAGCAAGAACCAATATGCAAGGAGTTGAGTACATACGTAACTTATTTCCTCATAAAATTGTAAAAGAGTTTGATTTAGTAAAATCAAAAATCGAAGCACGTGATAATGCTTTACACTTAGATTGTTGCTTTCAGCCTGTTGGAACTAACAAAGGAATTATTTACAAAAGTGGTTTTCGTGAAGAAGCAGATTATGTATATTTAGTGAAACTATTCGGAAAGGAAAATCTATTTCATATTACTCGTGACGAAATGTATAATATGAATTCCAATGTATTTTCTATAGCTCCAGATGTAGTTGTTTCTGAAAAAAACTTTACTAGATTAAACAATTGGTTACGCGAACAAGGATTTATTGTAGAAGAAATTCCGTATGCCGAAATAGCCAAGCAAGAAGGACTTTTACGTTGTTCTACTTTACCACTAATTAGAGATTAATAACTTGTTTTAGGTCTGGTTGGGAGTTTTAATAACTTTTGACTTTAAGACTTTTGACTTTAAGACTTAAATAAATGAACCAAACAACAAACGCAATTTTAATGATACGCCCAGTAGCGTTTAGAATGAACGAACAAACTGCGGTAAACAATTATTATCAAAAAGTACTTGAAGGATTAACTCCTTCCAATGTCAATGAAAAAGCGCAACAGGAGTTTGATACTTTTGTAAATAAACTACGAATGGTAGGAGTTGATGTAAATGTAGTTGATGATACTCTAACTCCAGATACTCCAGATAGTATTTTTCCAAACAATTGGATTTCCTTTCACGAAAATGGTGATGTGGTTTTATATCCAATGTTTGCCGAAAACCGCCGTGCCGAGCGAAGAGAAGATATTCTTGATATTCTAGAAGAAAAAGGTTTTGAAATCAATGATGGTATTATGGATTATACTTCGGCCGAAGATGATGGTTTTTATCTTGAAGGAACAGGAAGTATAGTTTTAGACCGCGAAAACGGAAAGGCTTATTGTGCACTTTCTCCAAGAGCAGATGAAGAATTGTTTATAGAATTTTGTGAAGACTTTGATTTGAATCCAATCATTTTTGAAGCTTTTCAGAATGTAAATGGCGAACGAAAATTGATTTATCATACCAATGTTATGATGTGCATCGGAGATACATTTGCAGTAATTTGTGCAGATTGTATTGATGATAAAAAAGAACGCAAAATGGTTTTAGATAGTTTAAAATCAGATGAAAAAGAAATTATTCTTATTACTGAAGATCAAATGAACAATTTTGCAGGAAATATGCTCGAATTGCAAGGTAGCGACGAAAGAAGGTATTTAGTTATGAGTGCATCTGCACATAAAAGTTTAACAAAAAAACAAGTTGCTCAATTAGAAGAACACATTACCATATTAAGCTCTAGTCTTGACACTATTGAAGCTTGTGGTGGTGGAAGTGCAAGGTGTATGATGGCTGAAATTTTTCTGCCTAGAAAATAAATTTTTAAAAAAAATAATTTTATACTATAAAAATGAATAAAATATTTTCAGTTTTAATAATCTTTTTTATTTGTAACATTAGAATTAATGCTCAAGAATTAGACTTAGGATTTGGTTTAGAAGGCAAAGTTATTACCGACATTAATCCGAATGCAAATATTGAAGGAATAAATGCAATCTTAAGTCTAGAAAATCAAAAAATAATTGTTGGCGGTTCTGATAATAGCAATGCTTTTTTGGTTCGATACAATAATGACGGTTCTTTAGACCAAAGTTTTCAAAACAATGGATTTCTTCAATTGCCAATAAATTCAATAGTTGCTTTAGCAAAACTGTCTGAAAATGAAATTTACTTTACCGGTTCAATTACTGAGTTTGGTGGTGGTTCTAGTTTTGTAATTGGTAAAATAGATAGTAATGGGAATTTAGATGCGAATTTTGGAATAAACGGAATCAAAACTTTAGAGATTGGTATAAATACTGATGATATTTCTAAAGCTATGACAATTCAAGATGATGGAAAAATTATTATTGTTGGTAGCACAACATTTGGAGCTAACTCATTGACACAAGCTTTTATTGTTCGAGTTTTACCCGATGGAAATTATGATACTACTTTTAATACAGATGGTATATTTACTATTGAAATGGTAGATCATCGTCAAGTACTATTAGCTGTAACTGTTACAAATGATGGCAAAATTGTTTCTTCAGGTCAAGTTTTGCTGGATACAGGTTCAAATCAAAACCGAATGTGTGTACTTCGTTTATTGACAAATGGAAATTTAGATACTTCTTTTGCAACTGTTGGTTATAAGTTCTTTAATCCAACCGCAATTGGGGGTTCTACAGCACAATCAAATGTTACTTTAAGTGATGGAAGTATAATATTAGGTGGCTATTCTTATGTTCCAGAGAACCCTGGTGTTATTAATAATTTTACACTTGTTAAGTTTGATACAAACGGAAATTTTGATGCTAACTTTGGTAATAATGGAGTTGTTGTGAGTGTTGTTCAAACACGTTTTAGCAAAATATATCAAATTAAATTAGATTCAAATCTTGATATTTATGCGGTTGGTCATTCCTATATTGTTGGTCAAAGCAATGTAGATTTTACACTTTCAAAATATAATTCAAATGGTGCTTTAATGACAGATTTTGGCACAAATGGTTTTGTTTATATGGATTTTAATGGTTTTGCAGACTTTTCAAGTTGTTTTCTTATTGAAAATAATAAAATTTTATTAGCAGGTACAACAACAACTTCTTCAAATCCAACAAACCAACAATTTGCAATGGTACGCTTTACAATTCAAAGTGAATTAAATGCGAATAGTTCTTTTATCGTACAAAATGATATTGTTGTTTATCCAACTCTTTTCTCAAATCAATTGAATGTTGTATCAAAAACTGCAGCTAATGCAGATATCTCTTTATATGATTTTTCAGGTAGATTGCTTTTTAAAACACAATATAAAATTAACCAAAATACACTTCAATTGGATTTAAGCTTTATTGCAAAAGGAAATTATTTTTTGAAATTTAAAAACCTTTCCGATTTAAAGGAAGTTGTTTTCAAAGTAATAAAACAATAGTTTATATTAATTATTTACTTTTAAAAATATAAAATCCCAAATCACAATAATTTCGGATTTTTTTATTTCAATTTATCAAAAACATAACCAGCTTTAGTTGCACCCCAAACTTGTTTTCCGTCTTTGTCAAATCCTTGATCCCAAGATAATATTTGATTTTCGGTTATAGTAACTTTTGAAGTTGCATAACTTGCACCTCTTAATTCACTAGAGCAGGATTTTTCTCCAGTTCTACCAGAGAAATTATTTTTGTCGATACGTTTCAAGACTACTTCGCAACCTGGTTTTAAATCAATATCATTTTCGGTCAGATTATCAAAAGAAGAAGGATTTTTCCATTTTCCAATCCATTCTTTTTCATTTTTTATAGTATAGATTTCACTAACAAACTCATTTTCATTTCGTTGTGTTATTTTATAAATTCTAACTCGATAAGGTTTGTCTTGTTTTGTATACATCGCTTGTTCTACAGAAAGATAATGACCTTTATTTTTCCAAATAGG
>JAYTVI010000155.1:0-15387 GCA_043744095.1 Flavobacterium sp. | reverse complement strand
AGCCCTTATTTTTTTAATTTCAGATTAGAAATACTGTCTAATTCTTGTTTGAGTGGTTTGATGTATTTTAGAAATCGAGGTAAGTTTCTTTTATCCATTGGTTCAGAATTTGGGAGTTTGAGTCGAAGTGCATCTACTTGTACTCCGTTTTTCCAGAAACGATAGCACACGTGTGGTCCAGTAGCAAGTCCTGTACTTCCTACTTTACCAATAATATCACCTTGATTAACGTGTTGACCACGTTTGGCAATAATTTTTGACATATGTAGGTATTGTGTTGAATAGGTTTTGTCGTGTTTTACTTTTACAAAATTTCCGTTTCCGGCTGTAAACCCTGTTTGTTCTACAATTCCAGATGCGGTTGTCATTATTGGTGTTCCTGTTGGTGCTGCATAATCTGTGCCTTTGTGAGCTTTCCAAATTAATTGCACAGGATGAAAACGGTTTTGGGTATAATGTGAAGTAATATTTACAAATTTTAAAGGTGCTTTTAGGAAAAAATTCTTTAATGCTTTACCTTCTTCGTCATAATAATCGAATTTATTTGAACCTTCGTTTTGAGCAAACGGAAAGGCATAAATGTTTTTGCCTTTGTATTCAAAAAATGCTGCTTTAAGACTATCAACTCCATCATAAATAGTGTCGTCTATATATCTTTCGGTAAAAGTGACTCCAAATTTGTCGCCTCTTTTGAGTTTAAAAAAGTCAATAGACCAAGAATATACTTTGGTTAATTTTTTTGCTAATGATCCTTCTACACCTTCTTTGTTTAGGGCTTGTGATAATGATCCGTCAAGTTTACCAGCAATTGTTCTGGTTTTGATTGATACAGGGCGTATTTTTTTGAAAACTTGTACCGAATCTCTTAAATCTACTACATAATAACTTCCTCTATCTGCTTGATATACAAATGCCAATAGTTTTTTTAGTCTGTCTTTACTTCTGAAGAGAGTATATGGTTTTTTTATTCGCATAATTCTAACATCAAAAGTGTCTTTTACCTTTGCAATTATATCATAAACGAGTTTTTCGCCAAGATTTTGTTTGTCGAGTATGGTTCCAAATGTATCTCCTTTTTTAATTGTGTCATTGTGTACATTAAAATCGTTGTATTTGAACCCGAATTTTTCTACAATAGGTTGTGGTTTGTCTTCAACTATTGTTAGTTCATTTTCTGATTTATTACACGAAATTAATGTAAAAAGGAAGATAATAAGTGTTATTATTTTTTTCAAATGTTATTTTTTTGGCAATTATTTTATTTTTCTTCACCCCAGTTTTTTAATTCTTCTTCACTCCACAATTCAGGGAAAAAGATTCTACGTTGGTATTTTGGATGCATATATTTTTTCCAATCGCTTCCTCCTGTTGCTTCACCTGAACCTTGTCTGCTATCTATATATTTTCTTGCAGCATTCAAATGCCCCATAACCCAAGTAATGTTTACAGTATGGTCGTAATGACGCATTGCTTTAATTAAGTCTTCGTTTTTTTGATCAGCTTCGGGCAATTGCTTGAATTTTTGCCAGATATTTATGGTATTGTAAGTTTCCATTTCGCGCAAAAATAATTCTTTATATTTTCGTTCAAATTCAAGAATTAGAAACGATTTTTCACCTGTTTTGTGATCTTTTCCAGCTGCTTGCCAATACAAATGTTCGAAAGCGTGTTCGTATGGTGTATTTCTATCTATAGTTGCTCTAAATCTGTAATCAATAAGGTTGATTAAATCTGTTGAAGCAAATTCTATTAATCTGTATTGTGCGCTTTGAAAACCACTAGCTGGTGTTAATGTGTTTCGGAATTTCATATATTGCTCTACTTCCATACCGTCACCCATAATGTCAAATGAAGTTGTAAGCATATCAAAGTAACGACTAATTCTCATTAATCTTTCGGTAAAAAAATCTGTTTCAGGCTTTTCGTGTGTTGCAATTTGTTTGATTTCCCACAAAATCATTTTAAACAACAATTCATTGACTTGATGGTACATAATAAATACCATTTCGTCGGGTAAAGTTGTTTTTTGTGTTTGTAGATTAAGCAAAACATCAGTTTGTATATAATCCCAATAGGTTATTGGTTTAGACCACAACAATCCTTCGAGATGTGTGTCGGTTTTTTGATCAATCGATTTGAATTTTTGGTCAAGTTCTTGTAGAATTTCTTTGGTAAAGTTTGTTATCTCCATTAAGGTTTTACTTTTATTTTGAAAGAATATTTTAATCCTTTAAATCCATCTAAATCTGCTTTTATAGAACCAACTGCAAGATTTGCCTTTATTCTAAGCGGAATTTTATTATCATCGTTCGAAATCCAAACAGTTAGACTTTCTTCTTCTTTAAAAACACGACCAGATTGAACTAATGGTCTAAAAATCATAGAAGGAACGGTGCCAAATTTAGTTTGTATATCTTCATTTCCCATATATTTTAACTTAAACTTTGTAGATTCGTTGTCAAAAAACATGTCTATAGATATTGATTCACCAACCTTTAGTTTGTCAATATTTGGGTGATTTCTCAAATAATAAAAGGTTGACATAATGTCTTGTGTATTCTCTGCAAATAAAAAAGTGTCTTCTCTTTTATTTTTATAATCTTTGACTAAAATTCTGTTAGTTTCTTGATTAAAATAACCTTCTTGATTTTTGGTATATCCGCCTTCGTCAATTTTTCTGACAAATTGGTAGGGTTTTCCTGTTTCTTTATCAAAATAACTTTCGTATAAATCATCTACTTTAAAGAAAAAACGAGACATACCAGTTGTATATCCTTTTCCTATTGTATGATGGACTTTTTTATTATTAATAACGGCATCTTTGAGTTCTAAAGTGGCATAACCTGCATTGATAAGACCGTAATGAATTCTGAATTTAAACCATTCGCCAGTTTCAAAAGCTCTCTCTTTTTGAGAACTGAAACCTAAAGTTGTAATGACTAATAAACCTATTATGACTTTTTTCATTATTGAATAATTGAATTGATTTACAACGGTAACGCAATTTCTGTTCCAAATGTATTAAAACAAAAAAACCCAGTCAAAAAAATGACCGGGTATTTATGCTATTAACCAACCAAAAAACTATAAATTATGAAAACTTATATAAAAACATAGGGAAACCACTCCTTCTGTTTTGTTATGCAAATATATGTAGGTTTTTGATTTATTTTTAATAAAAATTTGACTTTAACACATTTTTATCAAAAATGTTATCACTACAACGTTGTATTTTGTGATATTCTTAATTTTTTTAACTTTTTTATTACAGAGTTCCTCTTTTTTGTTGTTCTCTTTCAATAGATTCAAAAAGTGCTTTAAAATTTCCAGCGCCAAATCCTTTTGCTCCCATTCTTTGAATAATTTCAAAAAACAATGTTGGTCTATCTTCTATTGGTTTAGTAAATATTTGCAATAAATAACCATCTTCGTCTGCATCTACTAAAATAGAAAGTTTTTGCAATTCTTTAATATCTTCTTTCATCATATCACGATGAACACCTAGTCTTGCTGGAATTTCATCATAATAAGCTTGTGGTGGAGGTGGTAGAAACTCTACACCACGCAGTTTTAATCCTGCAACTGTCTTTATTATATTATCTGTTGCAACTGCTAAATGCTGTACTCCAGAATCTTCATAGAAATCTAAATATTCTTCTATTTGAGACTTTTTGTTTCCTTTGGCAGGTTCGTTTATTGGAAATTTTATTCTGCCATTTCCATTACTCATAACTTTACTCATCAAGGCTGAATATTCTGTATGAATTTGAGTGTCGTCAAAGGATAGAAAATTTTCAAAACCCATAACGTCTTCGTACCATTTTACCCATTGATTCATTTGTCCCCAACCTACATTTCCTACCATATGATCAACATATTTTAGACCTAGTGGTTCTGGATTGTATTCTGATTTCCATTCTACAAAACCAGGTAAAAATGTTCCGTTATAGTTTTTTCTTTCTACAAAAATGTGAACGGTTTCGCCATAAGTATATATTCCTGAACGAATTACTTCTCCGTGCTCGTCTTTTTCTACTGTTGGTACCATAAATGGTTTTGCTCCTCTTCTTGTGGTTTCTTCATAGGCAGAACGAGCATCTTCGACCCAAAGTGCAATTACTTTTACGCCATCACCGTGTTTACGTAAATGGTCATTGATTGGTGAATTACTATTTAATGGTGTGGTTAGAACCAAACGAATTTTGTCTTGTTTCAAAACATAACTTACTGAATCTCTTGAGCCGGTTTCTAATCCGCGAAAAGCATGTGATTGAAATCCGAATGCTGTTTTATAATAATGTGCAGATTGTTTTGCGTTGCCTACATAAAACTCTACATAATCTGTTCCTAAAAGTGGTAAGAAATCTTGAGCGCCACTAAATATTTTTTCTAGTCCGTATTCTACGGTTTTTATTTCTTTACTCATTTTTGTTTGTTTTTTGAATTTGTTAATCAAGTTATTTGATTAACTAAAAATTATTGTTTGTTAGTGTTTTTTAGCCCTGATAGAAGAGGAAATCCTTATGGTTTTTTCTTTAAAAAACATAAGATTGAAACGAATAGCAGGATTAGCTTCAAATACTTATAGTTGTATTAAATGAGATTGCTTCGTTTCTTGCAATGACTTACTCTACCCACGATTTGTAATATTTTCCGTCATCAATACCCATTGCGGCTTCTGTAACCATAAGTGGTCGAAAAGTATCTACCATTACAGCTAGTTCTTTTGTTTCTTTGTGACCAATACTGCGTTCCATTGCGCCTGGTGCTGGTCCGTGAGGAATGCCTTTTGGGTGTAATGTAATATGTCCTTGCTCGATATTGTTTCTACTCATAAAATCACCATCGACATAATATAATACCTCATCGCTATCTATATTGCTATGATTGTATGGTGCTGGAATTGCTTTTGGGTGATAATCGTACAAACGTGGACAAAATGAACAAACAACAAATGTTGCTGTCTCAAATGTTTGATGTACTGGTGGTGGTTGGTGTACTCTTCCTGTAATAGGTTCAAAATTATGAATAGAAAATCCATATGGAAAATTATATCCATCCCAACCAACAACATCAAAAGGATGTGTGGCATAAACTACTTCATGTAACATTCCTTCTTTTTTTATTTTTATTAAAAAATCTCCTTTTTGGTCATAGGATTCTATTTCTGTTGGGAGTTTGAAATCTCTTTCGCAAAAAGGGGAATGCTCTAGATGTTGACCTGAATTGTTTTTGTATCGTTTTGGTGTATAAAATGGTGCAAATGATTCTACATAAAACAATCTGTTGTCTTGGGTTGCAAAATCTATTTGATAAATCATTCCGCGAGGTATAATGAGGTAATCGCCATATTCAAAATCAATATTACCCATCATAGTTCTTAATTTTCCGTTACCTTTATGAATGAATATTAGTTCATCAGCATCGGCATTTTTATAGAAATAGTCTCGTAATGAATTTTTTGGAGCAGCAAGACCAATTGTGCAGTCTTTATTTACAAGCATTGCTTTTCTTGAATCTAGAAAATCAACTTCTGGTTGCAGCTCAAATCCTTTTAAGAGTAGTGATTTTATGTTTTTGCCAATTGCGATTTTTGGTTCAACTGAATATGATTTTATGATTTCTTTGACCTGAGTTGGTCTATGAATATGATATAATAGTGATGAATGTCCGTGAAATCCTTCTGTGCCAAATAGTTGTTCGTAATACAAACCTCCGTTGGGTTTTTCAAACTGAGTATGGCGTTTTTGAGGAAATTTTCCGAGTTTATGATATAGTGGCATGCTTTTATTATTTTAAATTAAAAATATTGAATTTTGAATTTTTGAATTTTAATAATAAATATTCATTCAGGATTTCTCTTGATTAGGAATTTTAAAAAGATTAAAAGGTTGTCCCATTTTTTCATATAACAAATATCGGAAAAAAATATTTTTTTGTGTTGTTTTTAAGAATTATTTTAAAAGCAAAAAAGCATCAAAATAGTATTTATTTTTGATGCTTTTTATGATTTATATGATAGTCTTCCTATTCTTTATCTGGATTGTTTAATCTGCTGTTTTTCTTACCATAAGTAAAATAAATAACTAGACCAATTGCTAACCAACCTATCAATCGCAACCAGTTTGTCCATCCTAGTCCATAAATCATTGCAAGACAAACTATAATACCTGCAATTGGAACAAAAGGAACAAATGGAGTTTTAAATTCGCGTTTCATATTGGGTTCTGTTTTTCTTAAAACAATAACAGAAACACATACTAAAATAAATGCAAATAAAGTTCCGATACTTGTCATATCTCCAACAATATCTCCAGGAATAAACGCTGCAAATAAACCTACAATTACTAAAATAGCTAAGTTTGCTTTATAAGGTGTTTTGTATTTTGTGTGTAAATCTCCGAATGCTTTTGGCAATAATCCATCTTTTCCCATTGCATAAAAAACACGTGATTGTCCTAGTAACATGACTAATATCACGGATGTAAATCCGAATAAAATAGCAACTGTTACAAATTGTGCTAACCAATCAAAACCTGGCATTGCAGAAGTAATTGCATTTGCTACAGATGCTTCTTTTCCTCCAGTTCTAAAGAATTCTACAGATTCTAACCCAGTTAAAACGTGTGCAAAAAGAATATATAAAACAGTACAAACCGCTAATGAACCTAAAATTCCTATAGGCATGTCTCTTTTTGGATTTTTTGTTTCTTGAGCAGCTGTACTTACTGCATCAAAACCAATGAAGGCAAAAAACACGGTTCCTGCAGCACCAAGAATACCCATAATTCCACCAAAACTATGATCTACTCCTGAATCATCTGTAAATACTGAAGCTTGAGGAATATAAGGTGTGTGGTTGACTGGGTTTATAAAATGCCATCCTAAAACAATAATCAAAACTACAATTGTAACTTTTATTACTACTATAATTCCGTTTACAAATGCAGATTCTTGAGTTCCTTTTATTAAAAGTAAACTTATAACTGCAACTATAAAAAAAGCTGGTATATTTATTATTCCATGTTCTCCAATATCAGAAACTTGAAAAGGGGAATGCGAAAGCGAATATGGGATTGGGCTTGTATGCAATACATTGACCAGAAGATTATTGAGGTATTCACTCCAGGCAATTCCTACTGTTGCAGCACCTACAGCATATTCTAAAATTAAATCCCAACCAATTATCCAGGCCAAAAGTTCTCCCATAGTAGCATAGGTATAAGTATAAGCACTTCCTGAAATTGGTATAGATGATGATAATTCTGCATAACATAATCCTGCTAAAGCACAACCAATTGCTGCAACTATAAAGCCTATAGTAACAGATGGTCCGGCATTTTGTGCGGCTGCAGTTGCAGTTCTTACAAATAAACCAGCTCCAATAATTGCTCCAATTCCTAATGCAACTAATGACCAAGCTGTTAAGGTTCTTTTTAATCCTTTTTCAGATTCTGCAGCTTCACTTAATAATAGTGGTATTGATTTTTTATTCCAAATAGACATCGGTTTTCTATATTAATGGGTTAAATTAGATTTCAAATATATAGTTTTTTCTATAACTTTAAACATTTATTGTTCGATTCTGTTGTTTGTTAAAACCAAAACCCTACACTAATCCAAGCAAAACCTTTTGTTACTTCTGGTGACCACGAATATTTAAACTCAATTGGTCCAACTCTAGATTCTAAACCATATCCTAAAGCATATCCTGAGTGATTTGGTGTTGATATCCACTTTGTAGAATCAAACAAGTTGTCTTCGATATTGGCATAATTTGCTGCTATATTGAGATGGTTTTTTTTGAAAATTTCGTAGTCTATAGTAATTGAAGTTTTGATATAACTATCTCCAGCTAGACTTAAAAAGTCGTAACCATAAAAATGTTTAAAGTTATTTATTGTGTTATATCCATATCCGCCAAGAACAAAATCGAAAAAAGGCACTGTTTGTTTTCCTATGGCAAATCCTGCTTCTGATTGAAGTTTTACGGTTAGTTTTTTATAGAATGTTTTGGTAATTCCAGCATCTCCTTTTGCTATAGAATATTTCGAGAAATTATTAGTATAATCAGACGAATATAGATATGATTGAAAATCTCCCGTAAAATACCATCCTTTTTTAGGAAAATATTTATTGTCGAAAGAGTCGTATTTGATATATCCAAAAAGACTGCCATAAGTGCTGTTTTCGAAAACTGGGTTGACATTTTGCAACGTTTTCGAATTAATTTTTAACTGTTTAAATTCTACTCCTGCACCTATCAAGAATTTTTGAAAAAAAATGGTTTGAGAATAGCATTGATTAGTAAAATCTGCAAAGTCAATATTTATAGAATTTATAGCGTCTGTTTTTAATAGAAATCCGTTATTGAAATCTGTTTCAACATTTCGATTAAACTGATTGTACCTAGATTTAAAACCAAAACTCCAGTAAAACCCATTGTCTATATAATAATCTAAGTTGTATCTCAAATTATCTCCAAGTATTAAATCTCCAGAAACAATATCGTTTTTGAAAAACGTTTTTTTATGAGTTATGTTTACTAAAACGCCTGTTTTGTATAAACCATCATAATGTAACCCAAATTTAAGATATGTTTTTATTGGATTTTCTTTGAGTGTTATAAACAAATCATCATCGTTTTTGTTTTTTTCTAAAGAATAATTTATAGCACTAAAGTTTTGAGTAGCAATGATGTTGTTGATTCCTATAGTTAAATCTTCGTAACTAATTTTTGTGTTTTGTTTGAATCTTAATTTCCCTATAACATATGCTCTTGTATAATTTTTCAAAGGATTGATTGCTATTTTATCAATACTCAAACTATCCATTTTCAGAATTGAATGTTTTTTATTATCTAGATTTAAAGAATCACCAAAAAATTTTATTTTTTCATATTGTGCAAAAGCAGCTTCTTCTCCTTTTTTTATGATTGTTTGTCCGTCATCAAAAGAAATTACACCGTATTCTGAAATGTCTGGTTTGATATAAATATCGGTTTCGTTAATCTTTTTTTTCATTTTTTCAATCATTTGAAGATTGGAAATCTGTACAAGTATTTTTGTGGCATCTATTAAGGAATTTCTATCTTTTAAATCATCCTGAACATCAACTCCTATAATAATATCTGCACCTAGTTTTTTTATTTCGTCAATTGGGTAATTGTTGGTTACACCACCATCTACCAACAATCGTCCGTTTATTTCTACTGGCGAAAACAATGTCGGAAAGGCACTGCTTGCCAACATAGCTTCGGCAAGATAGCCTTTATTTAGTACAATTTCTTCTCCTGTTTCTATGTCTGATGCTATACATAAAAACGGAATTGGTAGTTTATTAAAATCTCTTATATGTCTGACCTTACAGGTAAGTTGGTTTAATAAATTATAATTATACATCCCTTTTGATAATGCTGTCGGAATACCAACTTTTAGTTTATTAAATGGTAAGACAAAAGCATATAGCTCGTCGTTGCGTTTTTCGTAGAAATTTTTTGAAGATCTTGGAACAAAATCATTTAATAGTGCATCAAAATCTGTTGTTTTAAAAATAGAATCGATTTGGTTTGCTTTATAACCTGAAGCATACAAACCACCTATTACTGCACCCATACTTGTACCGCCAATAAAATCTATTTTTACTCCTGCTTGTTCTAAAACTTTTAATACACCTATATGTGCAAATCCTTTTGCACCACCACCACTAAGTACCAATCCTATTTTTGGTTTTTTGGCTGTTTCTTGAGAATAGGAGATAAAAGATAATAGACAAATGGATAATAGACAGAAGAAACGAATATTGAAATTTGAAATTTGAAATTTTGAGAGATACAAAAGACCAAAATTATTTAGCCCTGATGGCAATGAAAATCTTTTTTCTTTCTGTGAATTGCGAGGTATGAAGCAATCCAGAAAGAAAAAAATTGTAATGAACAGCAGGAAAATGGATTGTATAAATGCCCAAAACATTTGCTTCAAAATTTTGTGTTGTTATTTTGTTTTGTAAAAGTCGGTAATTTTTTTGGCTTTTGAAACACCTACAACTTCAGAAATCTGGTTTTGTGTCGCTGTTTTTAATCTTTTTACCGATTTAAAATGTTTTATGAGTGTTTGCATTGTTTTTTCTCCAATTCCGGGTATGGTTTCTATAGATGAGTTGAGTGCTGCTTTGCTGCGTTTGTCCCGATGAAAAGTGATGCCAAATCGGTGTGCTTCGTTGCGTAATTGCTGTATTACCTTTAAGGTTTCTGATTTTTTATCTAAATATAATGGTGCTGAATCGCCAGGATAAAAAAGTTCTTCGAGACGTTTTGCAATGCCTATTATGGCTATTTTTCCTCTTAGATCTAGCTCATCAATGCTTTTTAAAGCTGACGAAAGTTGTCCTTTTCCTCCATCGATGATGATGAGTTGTGGTAAGGGTTGATTTTCGTCTAGCATTCGTTTGTAGCGTCTGTAAACTACTTCTTCCATTGAGGCAAAATCATTTGGTCCTTCGACAGTTTTTATATTAAAATGACGGTAGTCTTTTTTTGATGGTTTTCCGTCTTTAAAAACTACGCAAGCCGCAACAGGATTGGTTCCTTGTATATTAGAGTTGTCAAAACATTCTATATGTCGTGGTTCTACATTTAGACGCAAATCTTTTTGAATTTGTGCCATAATTCTGATGGTGTGCCTATCTGGATCAACTATTTGTAACTGTTTGAGTTGGTCTATTCTGTAGAATTTTGCGTTTCGGATAGACAAGTCTAATATTTGTTTTTTATCACCGAGTTGCGGAACTGTAATTTTTATTTTGTCTCCTAGCGAAATAGGAAATGGTACAATTATTTCTTTTGCCAATAAATGAAAACGTTCTCTAAGCTCAATAACAGCTAGTTCTAACAATTCTTCGTCGGTTTCTTCTAATTTCTTTTTCAACTCCATTGTATAAGAACGTATAATAGAACCATGTGCTATTTGAATAAAGTTGATGTAGGCTGCGCTTTCGTCTGAAACTATAGAAAACACATCGATATTGGTGATTTTTGGGTTTATAATAGTCGATCTCGATTGATAATTTTCTAGAACTTCTATTTTTTCTTTTATTTTTTGGGCTTCTTCAAAATGCATATTTTGTGCTAAATCAAGCATTTTTTTCTTGAAATCCTTCATCGATTCTTTGAAATTTCCTTTTAGAATTTCTCTAATAGCATCAACTTGTTTTTGATAGTTTTGGAGTGATTCAAAACCTTCGCAACCACCTTTGCAATTGCCTATATGATATTCTAGACACACTTTATATTTATGGGTTTCGATGTTTTTTTGACTCAAATCATAAGTACAAGTTCTAAGCGGATATAACTCTTTGATTAAGTCCAAAATGGTGCTTATGGTTTTGAAACTGGTATAAGGTCCAAAATATTCAGACCCATCTTTGACCATTCTACGAGTAGGAAATATTCTAGAAAAAGGTTCTTTTTTGATGCAAATCCAAGGATAACTTTTGTCATCACGAAGCAAAACATTGTATCTTGGTTGTAGTTTTTTTATTAAATTATTTTCGAGCAAAAGTGCATCACTTTCTGATGGCACCACGATATGTTTGATGGTTACAATCTTTTTTACAAGCACATTGGTTTTTGCAGTGTTATGAACTTTATTAAAATAGGAAGAAACTCTTTTTTTAAGGTTTTTGGCTTTACCTACATACAATATTTTTCCTTCTTTGTCGTAATACTGGTATACGCCAGGATTGTCTGGAAGAGATTGTATTTGGAGATCTAGAGACGGATTAGTCATTATAAAAAGTTGTCGGTTGTCAGTTTTGAGTTGTCAGTTTTGTACGTAATGTTTGCCATTACGTAGAGCAATCCTATTTTTATTTAAGATTGTTGATTAACTATTTTTGAAGTTTTTAGCCACAGATTAAAATGATTTTAAAGATTATTTTTTCTTTTTTAGCGATTTTTATTTAAAATTTCATTTAATGCATAATTATGAGAATCTAAAATATATTTCAAAAGAGACTTCCTTTCTTTTTCCGATAAATTAGTATAGTTCTTAATATAAAAAAAAGTGTTCTCATTATTATTTTGAGAAATAGAATAACTTAATTCATTAAAAATGAAATTTAAGCTATATCTAAAACTATAATCTTCTAGTCCTTCAATTTTGACTGATCTGTAATTTATGTAAATATTTATCTTTTGAATAGTTTTATCCAAAACACCAGGTAATGATTCTAATTTGAAAGATTCATTATCAATATTTATAACTAATATTTTTGTTAAATAATGCTTTTCAAAAGTTAGTAATTTCTCTTCGATTTCAAATGCGAGTTTTTTTATTGAATTATTAAAAACATCGTTTAAATTTTCAACTGTTTTTTCTTTCTCTATTCTCTCACCAAAACCACTCAACCTTTGCTCCAACAGCGCAATTTCCTTATCCAAATCGTCATCTTCTTCAATGTTTTCACCTTTTGCTCCGGCAATCATAATTTCTAAAGAACGTTTTAAGTTTTGAGCGATGTATGTAATAAAATTTTCGATATTTCCTGCATCTGCCATTTGCAAAGCGGCAAAATAATTGGCTTTGTCTTCAGTTTTAATAATTACTGGCGGAAATCCTAATTGCATTAAAATAAAATTCATTAAAATTCTTGCGGTTCGTCCGTTTCCATCATCAAATGGATGAATTCTAATAAATTTATAGTGAAATTCTGCTGCAATTAATATTGGATTTGACTCGTTTTGATTGGCTTTTTCGTTATACCAATTCAATAAATCAAACATTTTGGCAGGCGTTTCTTCTGGAGTTGCAAAATAGAAGATTTCGCCTGTTGCTGTTTGTACGTGATTTGGTGTTGTTTTATATTTTCCTGATGAAATCTTTCTTGGAACAATTTCGCCTTTTGCATTTTTAGATTCTTTATAGGAATCTTGTAGTAAAAGTGAATGTAATTCTCTGATAAAATTCTCTGTCAAAGGACTTTCGCCTTGAATCATATCCAAAACCCAATTGATAGCTTCGTTATGACCAGTAATTTCTAAAGTATCTTTTAGCGGTTTTCCTTGAGCAGTTACTCCAAATAAAATCAATGCTTTGGTTTCGCCATACGTCAACGAATTTCCTTCCAAATGGTTAGAATGGTAATTCCAATCCAAACGGAATTTTTGCATAATTCGAGCTTCTTGCTCTTTATCAATAGGTCGAAGGGTGTCTAATTTTGCTTTTAATTCTAATGCTTGTTTTATTTCTTCCATTTAAAACCATTTAATAAACAAAGTTACTCTTAATCTATTCATTTTCAAAAGTAGATTTACAAATAATATCCCTACATTTAAATTTTATTTTATTTCTATGAAAAACAACAATTCTATGATAATTCTTGGAGAAACTATCCTTCCTGGTGAAAGTAAAATTATTGATATGGAAATTGCTCGATTGCATACAACTACCAAGCTTAAAATTCCAGTTATTGTTGAACGATCAAAAATAGATGGTCCTACAATTTTATTTTCTGCTGGTATTCATGGTGACGAAATAAACGGCGTAGAAGTGGTTAGACAATTGATTATTCAAAAAATAAACGTCCCAAAAACAGGAACAATAATTTGTATTCCAATTGTAAATATGTTTGGTTTTGTCAACAAATCTAGAGAGTTTCCAGACGGAAGAGATTTAAATCGTGTTTTTCCAGGAAGCAAAAAAGGTTCGTTGGCGAGTAGATTTGCACATCATATTTTAGAAGAAATAATGCCTGTTGTTGATTTTGCAATTGATTTTCACGCTGGTGGTGCAAGTAGGTTTAATGCTCCTCAGATACGACTTACTCCAAATAATTTAGAATTAAAAAAATTAGCCGATATTTTCAATGCTCCATTTACATTATATTCAAAAAATATTGCGGGTTCTTTTAGAAATTCAGCAGAAAAAATAAATGTCAAAATGTTGCTTTTTGAAGGCGGAAAATCATTAGACATAAACAAAGAAGTGGCAAGTGTAGCAATAGATGGTGTAAAAAGAATTTTGTCGCATTTAGATATGATAAATGAGCTTCATGTTGTAGATGAATCAAAGTCAACTTCTATTTATATTAAAAAATCAGGCTGGCTTAGAGCAAAATGTTCTGGACTATTTCACGATAATAATTATATAGGTTGTTTTGTAGAAAAAGGGACTGTTTTGGGTTTAATTACCGATCCTTTTGGAAAATTTGAACAAAAAGTAAAAGCCCCAAAAAAAGGATATGTTATTAATGCAAACCATTCGCCAATAGTGTATGAAGGTGATGCCATTTATCATATGTCAAATATAGAAGGAGATGGAGGTGAATAAAAAAGAATTGCGAACAAAATATAAAGCATTAAGAAAAAATTTAAGCCTTTCTGAAATCGAAGAAATGAGTTTGAAAATTGCCAATAATGTATTACGACTTCCTATTTGGGATAAAAATAATTTTCATGTTCATTTACCCATTACAGAACATAACGAAGTAAACACCGAATATATTTTGCACATTTTGTTTGGGAAAGATAAAAATTGTATTGTATCTAAAAGTGATTTCAAATCGTTAACTATGACACATTTTTTATTGACAGATGCAACCAAAATCAAAAAAAACGATTTCAATATTCCTGAACCTGTAGACGGTATTGAAGTTCCTGTTTCTAAAATAGAAGTGGTTTTTGTACCGTTATTAGCTTATGACAAAGAAGGAAATAGAGTGGGTTATGGCAAAGGTTTTTATGATACGTTTTTAACGCAATGCCAAGCAGAAACTATAAAAATAGGATTGTCGTTCTTTGAACCTGAAAACAAAATTGAAGATGCTTACGAAAAAGATATCAAAATAGATTATTGTATCACTGCTACAACTATTTATAAGCTTCCGTAATTGTTTTTTGATGGAAAGCTCTTTTATTAAAAACAATTAATATTCCAACACCTGTTGATATTGCCATATCGGCAACATTAAAAATTGCATTAAAAAACTTAAAATGATTTCCGCCCCAAATTGGCAACCAACTAGGAAAATCACCTTCAAATATTGGAAAGTATAACATATCAACAACTTTTCCGTGGAAAATTTTTCCGTAGGGATGATCCGAAAAAATTGTAGCTAAATTGTTATGACTATCGTCAAAAATTATTCCGTATAACACTGAATCTATAATGTTTCCAAAAGCTCCAGCAAGAATTAACGAGATAGCAACGATTAAAAAGTCTGAACTGTACTTATTTTGACAAGAATCCCAAAGCCAATATCCAATTGCCGTTACTGCTACTAATCTAAATAGGGTTAAAAACAATTTTCCGTATTGTCCCGGAATTTCTGTTCCCCAAGCCATACCTTCGTTTTCAATAAAAAGGATTTTAAACCAACTAAAAACATTGA
>JAYTVI010000154.1:0-15419 GCA_043744095.1 Flavobacterium sp. | reverse complement strand
TCAAAACCATTCAACCGTGGTATTAAATCGTTGGTTACATACTGGCTCCAAATGCCTTGTTGTCCTTCAAATTTTTTATAAATATGTCTTATGGTTTCTGCCAAGAAAGTTCCTGTGCCTGTTGCTGGGTCAAGTATTTGTACTTTGTGTACTTCTACTTCGGTTGTAACTTCTTTTAGCTTTGCATTTTTGCCTTTAGTTTGAGTAACAGCTTTTTTTATTATTTTTATTTTGCTGGTATCGGCTAAACCATCTTTAAGATTGAATTCGGTTTTTAAAATATCATCTACAGCTCTTACAATAAAGTTTACAATAGGCTGTGGCGTGTACCATACACCACGTGCTTTGCGCAAAGCAGGATTGTACTCGCCAAGAAAAGTTTCATAAAAATGCACCACTGGATCTTCTTGCTTTGTGCTTTTGCCAAAGTTTTTCATAATCTGCGCCACATCACTCGCTAAGAAAATACAAACCAGTTCTTCTACAATCCACACTAAACGAGTATCTAAATCATATCCTGCAATATCGTGAAATAATTTTCGCAAAAAAGGATTACTCTTAGGTATTAACGTTGCGGCTTCTTCTCGTGAAAAAGTGGGTAATGTTGGGTCATGATATCGTGCAGCAAACATTCCGTAAGCAATAGTTTGCGCATAAATATCGGCAAACGATTTATTGGTAATATCATGAATAAGCATTTGTTGAAAAGACAACATTTGGTTTTTTATGCTTGAGTGAACTCCGATTTCATCGTCTTTGTTTAATGATTTTTCTATAACATCAGCCATCAGTTTGGCTTTTCCTGCCATCATTTGAGCCAATTTTGTAGGCGATTTAATGGTTTGCGAAATGGTTTGAGCAAAGTTTATAATAAGATTTGTAAACTGGTCAAAATTTTCGGGAATAGGAATTATAGCACCATTTTCTATTTTAGCAATTTGAATTGAAGTTACAAAATCGTGGTAGTGATAAAAATGAAAATCTAAATAGTCGGTAAATATTAAATTTGGTAATCCGCTTTTGTATCTATCAAATTGTTCTTTGAGTTTTTTGTCTTTTAAATCTAAACCAATATCTTTTGCTTCGATATATCCAACAGGAACATCTTTTCTATTAAGCACTAAATCTGGCGAGCCACATTCAATTCGAGCCGATTCATTGATAACAAGGACATCAGGTAAAATTGCCATTATTAGGTTTTGCAAGTCACCACGATAGGAATGTTCGCGTGCAGTTCCTGTTTTGTATAAAATGTCAATTTTAGTAATGTATTGCTGAATGGTCATAGTAAAAGTAAAAAATCAAATATAGGAATTTTTTATAAAATTGATACTAACCAAAAACCCCAACTCATTTCTGAATTGGGGTTTTGATTAGTAAACCCTGTAAAAATTAAAAACTTTGACAGAGAGTTTTTTTATTATAGCTCAATTAAGATGGGGTTTTTATACAGGATAAAAAAACTTCTTACTTTTAATTTATGGAAAAATATGGATTTGAATTCCATATTTTTCATAAATTTATATATATTTGTAATATGATTCAAAGAGAAGCACAAAATAAACTTATTCAACTAAGTAAAACTTTCAAGGTTATTGCTGTTGTTGGTCCACGACAATCTGGGAAAACTACATTAGTAAAAGAGATTTTTTCTGACAAGCCCTATTTTTCGCTTGAAAATCCAGATACACGTAATTATGCAATTGAAGATCCAAGAGGTTTTTTGCATAATTTGCCTAACGGAGCTATTTTAGACGAAGTACAACGAACACCATTGTTGTTTTCTTATTTACAAGAAATAGTTGATAATAATACTCAAAAAGGAATGTTTATATTAACAGGTTCAAATAATTTTTTATTGCAAGAAAATATTTCGCAATCACTTGCTGGAAGAGTTGGTTATTTAAATTTATTACCATTTTCTTCAAATGAATTACAATTGGGTAATTTGTTGCCAAAAAGTGACGAGGAACTACTTTTTAATGGTTTTTATCCACCAATTTATGACCAAAATATTGCTCCAATCGATTGGATTCCAAATTATATTAGAACATATATAGAAAGAGATGTTAGGCAAATTAAGAATGTTTCAGATTTATTACTATTCGAAAAATTTATGAGCATTTTGGCTGGTCGAACAGGGCAAGAATTAAATTTAACATCTATTAGTAATGAAGTTGGAGTTGATGTAAAAACTATTCAATCTTGGATAGGAATTTTAGAAAGCAGTTTTATAATTTATTTATTAAAACCTCATTATAAAAATTTTAATAAAACAATTGTAAAAAGACCAAAAATTTATTTTTATGATACTGGGTTAGTTTGCTCTTTTTTAAGAATTTCAAATGCTACACAAATAGAAAACCACCCATTAAAAGGTGCTGTTTTTGAAACATTGGTTGTGATAGAAATTGTAAAAAAGTATACTAATCAGGGTTTAAATCCGCCTTTATATTATTGGAGAGATAAATCGGGTTGCGAAATTGATATAATTATTGATCAAGGAAACTTGTTAATCCCTATTGAAATTAAATCAAGTAAAACGATAAATACTGATTTTTTTAAAAATTTAAAATACTGGAATAATTTAAGCAAAATGAGTACCTCAATTTTAGTTTATTCTGGCGATCAAGAACAAAAAAGAAGTGATGGAACTATTGTGACTAACTGGAAAAATATTACAAATATAAAACTGTAAAAATAAAACCCCAACTTAATTTCTCAAGTTGGGGTTTTGATTAGTAAACGCTGTCAAAGTTTTGAACTTTGAGAGCGTTATAATGAAATATAAACTATTCTGCTTTTGGAACAATTTTATTTTCTTCTCTTGGAGGTCTTGGCAAAAGTGCTTTTTTCGACACTTTTTCTTTTCGAGTTTTTGGGTCAACACCAAGGTATTTTACCATAAACACATCGCCCATTTTTACTACATCGGCAACGTTTTCTGTGCGTTCCCAAGCCAATTCGGAAACGTGCAATAAAACTTCGTTTCCTGGTGCATCTGTATATTCTACAACGGCACCAAAATCCAACATTTTTATTACTTTCACTTCATAGCTTTCGCCCATTGCTGGTTTAAAAATTATCGAATCAATTTTTGCTAATACTGCTGCAATTCCGTCAGGATTTGTTCCAAGAATTTCAACAACTCCTTGCTCATCAACTTCGTTAATTACAATTGTACAACCAGTTGCTTTTTGTAATTCTTGAATTACTTTTCCTCCAGGACCAATTAATGCACCAATAAAAGCACCAGGAATGGTACGCATAATAATTTTTGGAGCATGAACTTTAACATCTGCATTAGGTTTTGCCAATGTTTCAGTTAATTTTGATAAGATATGTAAACGTCCATCACGAGCTTGAGCTAATGCTTGCTCCATAATTTCGTATTTTAATCCGTCAATTTTAATATCCATTTGGCAAGCTGTAATTCCTTGCGAAGTTCCAGTTACTTTGAAATCCATATCGCCAAGATGATCTTCATCACCAAGAATATCAGATAAAACAGCAAAACGATCACCGTCAGTAATTAATCCCATTGCAATTCCAGAAACAGGACGAATCATTTGAACTCCAGCATCCATTAATGATAATGTACCAGCACAAACTGTTGCCATTGATGACGAACCGTTAGATTCTAATACTTCTGAAACCACACGTATTGTATAAGGACAATCAGCAGGAATCATATTTTTCAAGGCACGTTGTGCTAAATTTCCGTGACCAACTTCACGACGAGAAGTTCCTCTTAATGGTCGTGCTTCTCCTGTAGAAAATGGTGGAAAATTATAATGTAAATAGAATTTTTCTTCTCCTTGTTCGCTTGGCGAGTCAATTTGGTTAGCTTCTCTTGATGTTCCTAGAGTTGCAGTTGCCAATGCTTGAGTTTCACCACGAGTAAACAAAGCTGATCCGTGAACCGATGGCAAGTAATCTACTTCACACCAAATATCTCTGATTTCGGTAGTTTTTCTTCCGTCAAGGCGAGTTCCTAAATCTAAAGTTACATTACGAACTGCTTCTTTATTTACTTTATAGAAATATTTAGAAACTAAATCGCCATTTTCTAATAACTCTTCTTCGGTAAATAATGCTTTTACTTCTTCTTTTACAGCATCAAATGCAGCCGAACGTTCTTGTTTAGCCGAACCTTTACTAGCAATAGCGTAAATTTTATCGTATGCTGCAACTTTTACTTTTACATGAATAGCTTCATCAGATTTTTCTCCTTCGTATGTACGAACTTCTTTTTTACCAAAAGCAGCTTGCAAACGTTCTTGAGCAGCAATTTGATTTTTGATATGTTCGTGAGCAAATTTAATAGCTTCTACCATTTCTGCTTCTGAAATTTCTTTCATTTCACCTTCTACCATTGCGATAGAATCTGTAGATGCACCAATCATCATGTCAATATCTGATAATTCTAATTGTGCTCTTGATGGATTGATGATAAATTTACCATCAATACGCCCAACTCTTGCTTCCGAAATTAATGTTTCAAAAGGAATATCAGACAATGCTAATGCTGCTGATGCTGCCAATCCTGCAAGTGCATCTGGCATAACTTCTTCGTCATGACTCATCAACTGAATCATTACCTGAACTTCTGCGTGATAATCACTTGGAAAAAGAGGACGCAATACTCTGTCAACTAATCTCATTGTTAATACTTCGTTGTCACTTGGACGCGCTTCTCTCTTGAAGAAACCTCCAGGAAAACGTCCTGCTGCTGCAAATTTTTCACGATAATCTACCGTTAATGGTAAAAAATCGATACCAGGACTTGCTTTTCTTGATGATACAACTGTTCCTAAGATTACAGTGTTACCAATTCTTACTACTACAGAACCATCAGCTTGTTTTGCTAAACGTCCTGTCTCGATTGTGATGCTTCTGCCATCACCTAAATCGATGCTTTCTACAAATAATTGTGGAATCATAATTTTTTTATTGTTGATTTAACATTGGTTTTAGTCCGCCTGTCAGCGGACACTTTAGTTGTGTTGTTTGTGTCGTAGTTACTGCCTAAAACCCAATGAAAAACCAAACTTTTTCTTTTAAAAAGTGCATTATAATAAAAAAAAAGAGGCACTTTCGCACCTCTTTTCTATATTGATTATTTTCTAATACCCAATACTTTGATAATCTCACGGTATCTATTGATTTCCGTTTTCTTTAAGTAATCAAGAAGTGATCTTCTTTTACCTACTAATTTCACTAATGAACGCTCTGTGTTATAATCGTGACGATTTTTTTTCAAATGCTCTGTTAAGTGATTAATTCTAAATGTAAACAAGGCAATCTGTGCTTCAGATTTACCTGTGTTTGTTGCTTCTCCGTGTTTAGCGAAGATTTCTGCTTTAACTTCTTTTGTTAAGTACATTTTAATATCTTTTAAATGATTATTATGTATAAATACGTTTTTCGTATTCGAGTGCAAATGTAAAAAAATAATAATGAATTACGATCCTAAAAAAATATTTTTTTTATTTTTTGAATAAGCGAATAAATTATGAATAGTAAATTATTTTTTTGGTCTAAAAAAGTAATGCAATCTCTTGATTTACAAACTCTAAAAAAACTTCATCTGCTTTTGTAAAAGGGTCTAAAACATTCGAATCAATATCAATCTGACCAATATTTACGCCGTTTACAAAAATAGGAACCACGATTTCGGATTTTACAGTAAAACTACAAGCAATATAATTGTCTTGTGCTGCAACATCTGGCACAACAAAATTTTGATTGGAAAGGGCAACTTGACCGCAAATTCCTTTCCCAAACGGAATTACTGTATGATCTGTAGGTGAGCCAACATAAGGTCCTAAATGTAAAGTTTGTGTTTGATGATTTGCAAAATAAAAGCCTACCCAAGTGTAGTATTTGATATTTTGTTCTAACAATTCACATATTTTCAATAGTTTTTCATCTCTTGAATTTGAAGTGTTTTTTGTAATTTCTATTACTTTTGGTTTTAATTCTTCGAAAGTCATTTTTTTTGTTTGTGCAAAAGTATTCATTGTAAACTATTTAAAATTATATAAATTTGTTAAAAATTTACTTTTGAAAAAATACTTCAAACCATACCGCCCTTTTTTTATTTTTCTACTTCGTTTTTTTTCGACTTATGTTTTGTTAACTATTGTTTATCAGTTTTACTTAAAAAAATTTGATAATCCATTGTTTTTTGAAGTAGATGGTTTTACAAATCTAGTTGCAAATCAAGTGCAACAACTACTATTGTTTTTAAATTATAATTGTAGATTAGTAATGCATGAAAGCCAATCTTCGGTAAAAATAATATTAGAAAACACCTATATTTCAAGAGTTGTAGAAGGTTGCAATGCCTTGAGTGTTATGATTTTGTTTGTGTCTTTTGTTGTAGCTTTTTTAGGAAAATGGAAACAAACTATAATGTTTATTTTGTTAGGAGTAATAACAATTCATATATTAAATGTATTACGAATTGCTTTTCTATCAATTGCTTTGTTACATTACCCAGAACAAGAATCTTTACTACACGAGGTTGTTTTTCCTTTAGTGATTTATGGAGTCGTATTTGGGTTATGGGTTATTTGGGTTAATAAATTTTCAAATTATGCTACAAAAAATTCAAAAAAATAGTGGTAGAATTGTACTAATTGCAATACTTTTTTTGCTTTTAGTAGGTATTCGCGCTTATGAAACTACTCTTTTTTACGACCCGTTTTTAAACTATTTTAAAAATGATTACCTCACAGTTTCTTTCCCAAAATTTGAAGGAATTCAACTTTTTCTTTCAATGAGTTTTCGGTATTTTTTGAATTCAATTTTTTCTATTGGGATAATTTATTTTTTATTTAAAGATTTCGAATTAATAAAATTTTCAATGATTTTATATGGAATTTTTTATATTTTTTTAATCTCATTTTTCTTTATTTTGATTTATTTTATAGATCAAAAAAATGCTTTTTTATTGTTTTATGTGAGACGATTTTTGATTCAACCCTTATTTTTATTGCTTTTTATTCCTGCGTTTTATTATCAAAAAAAAGTAAAATAATTTCTATATAAAAGGTGCTGTAAGTTTGTTTTTGAAAGAAAAAAGCACCAAACCTACTTTAGATTTTATATTGTATTTCTCAAAAATATGGGTTCTATACCCATCAATAGATTTGACAGAAACGCCAATTATCTCTGCCATTTGTTCATAAGTATACTCGTTTTCGTTACAAACCAAAGTCAAGAATTCTAATTCTCTTAAGGTGAGATTTATTTTTTCAGTATTTAGGTCTTTTGGTACGTAGTTTTTAATGCGTTTTAATATTTCTGAAACGTTATTATATCCTATTTTCACAATATTTTCGATAGCAAATTTCAAATCGTGTGCCGAACAATTTTTGTGCAAAAAACCTCTTGCACCATAGTTATAGGCATCATTTATTATAGTTTCATCAAAATGTTGAGTAAGTAATAATACTTTATACTCTTCTTCTTTTTCTTCTAATGTTTGTAGGACTTCAATACCATTCATTTTTGGCATAGAGTAATCGAGAATATACACATCGGGTTTTGTATCGTGTGGTAGTGAGTCTATGAATAGTTCACCGTTTTCATATTCAGAAATAACTTTAAAGCTGCCTAATTTCTCTAATAAATCTTTCAAACCCTGACGTACAATTTCGTGATCGTCTATGATGCAAATGTTTATTTTATTCATAGTATTCTTATTTTTGGTACAAAGTTAACAGCGTTCCAATGTTTATTTTTGACACTAAAGTAACTTCAAAATCTATTACAGCGGCACGTTTATAAATTGTAGTTAGTCCTAATGATTCCTTTTTTTGATTATTTTGATTTTCAAAACCAATTCCGTTGTCTTGTATTGTCATATTAAATTTTGGATGAAAATCAATCCGAATATTGATTTCTGTTGCATTGGCGTGTTTAAGACAGTTGCTAATTGTTTCTTGAAATATTCTAAAAATAATTATTTTTTGAGTTTCAGAAAACGGCTTTTCATTTGATGGATATACAAAATTAACGTGTATGTTTTTATATTTTTTTATGCGGTCAAGTTCACTTTGTATGGCTTTTATCAAATCGTTTTGTATCACCAATTGATTGTTCATAGAATGACTTAAGTCCCGAATAGATTGTGAAACTCTCGAAACCGAATCGGTGAGTTTTTCTAAATCATAGAGTTGGTCACTTGCATCAAGCTTTATTTTTTCTAATTGAAAATTCACAAAAGTGAGTTGTTGCCCAATATCGTCGTGTAAATCTTGCGAAATATTCTCAAAAACTTGCTCTTGGGTTTCAATAATGGAGGTGTTTAGTGTTTTTTGAAACTCAAGTTCTTTGAGGTTGTGTTGTTTTATTTTTTTGATGTAGAGTTTGATAAGAATGACGCAGAAAATGATTACTAGACTTATGAATAGTAAACTGATTATGATACCGATGGCAGTTTTATAGATCATTTTTAAGTTTGTATTCTTTGTAGATGTATAGGTTGATTAGTGAATAGTAGATTATATTTATTGTGTAACTAATTAATTTATAAAGTTCTATTTTCTCAAAAAATCTAATATGTCTAATTTCAGAATTTTTAAAACTGAAAATAAAACTAAATCCAAAGAAAAAAAGAATTGGCGCTAATAATAATAAAAACTTATTAGAATTAAAAAAATCAAGTTTTTCTTTTTTAAGATTAATATAGATTTCAATAATTAAAAACACTAAATAAAATATTGCGCCTAAAACGAAAGTCATATTGTTTAGACCTTTTTTCTCAAAAAAAATAAAGTTTAAAAATGCTAGTAGAATATAAATATATAGTATTACTTTTTTTTTAATTTTTTTTTTGAAAGCATCAAATAAAATTGAAATCCATAAGGAATTATGAATAATAAAACCAATAGTATATAATAGATTAATATTTTTATCATTTGATAATAAACTTATTGATATAAATTCAATTACTACTGATGAAAATAAAATAAATAAAAGTTGAATCTGTATTTTTTTATTTCTATTTAAAAAAAGAAATCCCATAAAAAAAGTGACAATGACTATAATTGATATGGGATTAATAAATTTCATATCTATTTATTTATAAATATATTTATTTTAGAATCATTTACATGAAATGGATTATTTGATATTGGATTAATTATTATTTGATGCAGAAGTCTTGGATTTGAATTTGTTCTTGCAGTAAATGGTGGGTTTTGTGAAAAGTCGTAATATTTTGAATTTGGCAATAAATCAACTTTAATACCTAAAGCATCTTTACCTATTTCGTTTTTAAAAAGCACAAAATGAAATGTAATTTTATTAATATCCATATTATTAGCATCGATATCTTTTCTATTAACATCAATTATACTTTTTAAAAAAGGAGAAGAAAAGCAAAATCTACTTTTATCATATGAACCAAAAGTCACAGGATTTAAATCTGTTTGATTTTTAAAACTCAAAATTTGGTAATTATCTATTCTATATTGATCATCATCAAAATTAAACAAGAGATCATCTTTTAATTCTTTTAGAGTTTTTAATTCTTGTACTCCCGCATTTATTAAAGAGTTTATTTGTTTTATAGTGTTTTTACTATCAATAAGATGAAGTAATTCTATTGTTTGTTTAGAATTTTCAAAATCTATGAATTTACCATTATCATCAAGCCAATTATCATTTCCAATTGAGTTATAGAGTAGCTCTACATCAATAGTAATCCAGTTTTTAATAGTTGGTGTCGGCACAATTATTCCAACATATCTTGTTTCCCAAGCAGCCATTTCTTGATCAGAAAGATTCATTTTAGCCTTGTCTAATTTGATAAAGTAATTCATAATAATAAATTTTAAGGTTATTAATTAATTTCTTCAAAACTGAATCTTATTTTCTAAAATTGAACTAGGAAAAACCCTAATCATTAATAGTGATTTTCCTATTAACGATTTCATTAGCTAAAGTAGTAAAAAAACCTTTACAAAGTCAGTAATGATTAGATATTGAATTAATTAGGTTAAATACTAATCGTTTTTAGGGTTTTTCCTATTGTGGTGATTTGAGTTTGTGGGTAGGTTTGTGTTTATTAATCAAAAACAAACTAATTATGAAAACAAAATTTATTTTATTAACAGTTTCATTATTTTTATTTAGTTGTACTTCTTATAACTTAATTTCAGAAAAAAATCTAAAAGTTAAAGGGTTAAAATTAAAAGGAGATAAAAGAATTTCTTATGTAATTTATGATTCAGAACAAAAAAAGACCTTTACTCTAAGTGAGCCTCCACCAGATGCAATTATGGAAAGAGCTACAAAATTAGCTAATAATATTGGGGTGAAAAATGGCTCTACAAATACCGATGTTACAACTTCTCAACAAATAGAGTTGGCTAATAATGTTGTTCAGCTTGGTGAGAGAACAGTTGCAGTTAATATTTTACGTGACGCATTGTTTAGATTAAGTGAAATGAATGTAAACAACAGAAATAGCCCTTTAGAATTGAGTTATAAATCGCTTTTTGACAGTATTTTAAGTGCTTCAAAACAAATAGCAATCGCTGACATTCTAAAATTAAAAGTTAAAAAAGCTGAAGCTGAATCCGAAAAATTAAAACAAGAAACTGAAAAAATAAAGTCTGAAATTCAGTTGAAAGAATTAGATTTTAATTTAGATGCTAAAACAAATTATCAAACAGCATTAAAATTTCTTTTAGAAAAAAACACAACAAATTCTTTGTATGCATTTAAAGAGTTATATGCAAAATATCCAACTCATTATAATATTGATGAAATCAATAAAAAATTAAAAGAATTAAATAAGGATGGTATGACCGATGACGAATGGACTTTATTATACAAGTTTATTGCAAATGGAAAAATGTGGGGAATGGAGGATAGTCTTCAGAAAAAATATATAGAAAAATCAAACTAATTAAAAACAAAAAATCATGACAAACACAAACCAATCGGCAATTGACCACAGAGATTTACAATTCAATGAGTTGCTTTCAAATATGCAAGGCAATATTCTCAAAGCACACGGTAGAAATCACACCACAAATATCTTTATCAGATTCAATTTAAATTTAAAACCAGATGCTATAAAATGGATTATTGAATTTTCAGAAACAGTTACTTCTTGCAAAAAACAACTTTTAGAAACCGAAATTTATAAAAAAACAAACAAGTCTGGAGATACCTTTTTTAATTTTTATTTATCTGCAACAGGGTATTCGTTTCTGGGAAATGATTTGTCCAAATTTAAAGATAATTCTTTTCTAAATGGGATGAAAAATGCCAATTTAAATGATCCAGAATTATCAGATTGGGAAACAGGTTTTCAAGGTCAAATTGATGCAATGATTCTGGTAGCAGATACAGATGTAAACAGAATGGGCGAAATCTCAAAAGCACTTATCACATCTCTTAAAGTTTTTTCTGAAATACTAACTATCGAATACGGAAATGCTATTCGTAACAGTAATGGTGATGGTTTAGAACATTTTGGTTATGTAGATGGTATTAGTCAACCATTGTTTTTTAAAGATGAAGTCGAAAATAACTTGAAATCAATTGTTTTGCCTCAAGATTTTAACCCAAGTGCTGCACTTGATTTAGTATTGGTAAACGACCCTTTTGTAAATGGGAAAGATGCTTTTGGTAGTTATTTTGTGTTTAGAAAATTAGAACAAAAAGTAAGAGCTTTTAAAGAAGCTGAGAAAGATTTGGCCAAAAGATTGAATCTTATTGGAGAAGATGTTGAGAGAGCAGGAGCAATGCTAGTTGGTCGATTTGAAGATGGAACTCCAGTTACTTTGTCAAAAGAAAACGGAATTATAAATAGTGGTGAGTATAATAATTTTAATTATGATAAAGATTCAGATGGTGCAAAATGTCCGTTTCATGCACATATTAGAAAATCAAATCCTAGACGTGATACTAATGATAAAACACATATTATGGCTCGAAGAGGAATTCCATTTGGTCATCGAAATGTAAATACTGAGGTAGATCCTGTTTTTGAACAAATGCCAAATAATGGTGTAGGATTATTATTTATGAGTTTTCAAAAAAGTATCGAAAATCAATTTGAATTTATTCAAAAAAACTGGGTTAACAATGTCGATTTTCCAAACATAGGTAATGGCTTAGATCCAATAATAGGGCAAGATGGAAATGGAAATATAAGCGAAGGTAAATTTGCAAAAGTTTATAATAGTAAATCAAGTTTACAATCAGAAACATTTAATAGTTTTGTCAATTTCAAAGGAGGAGAATACTTTTTTGCCCCAAGCATTCCATTTTTAAAAGAATTAAAATAAAAATACAATTCCCAAAAAACCGCTTTCAATCTCAAAAATTGAAAGCGTTTTTTTTTACAACCATTTTAACAAAATCAATTTCAAAAGTTTATATCTTTGAATTATGGTTTTCAAAAAGCAAATAAACATACTTTTAACTTTTTTTTTGTTGGTTTCCAACCTAGGATTAGCGTTCAATGTGCATTATTGCGATGACCAAATTGCCTCTATTAGTATAAATAATACTTCAAGTTCTCACGAAATTGAGAAAGATTGTTGCGGTGTTGTTGAAAAAGATTCCAAATGTTGCAAAAATAAAATAGTTAAAGTTTCTGAGAAAATAGACCAAGTTTTAGGTAAGTCTTTTTCATATTCTCCTGATTTTTATTTGATACAAGAAGTAAATGAAATTTGTTTTTTTGAAGTAAAAAACAACTTCAAAAAATGTGGAATACCTACATATTATTGTGATGCAAATGCACCACCGCTTTTTCTCTTGTACAGCCAATATACTTTTTATGCCTGAGTTAATGTTTTAAATTGTTATTATACTTTTTACAAACATTAATTAAATTAAAATGAAAAAAATAGCATTATTCCTAATGTTGTTGCTTTCGACTATAACTTTTTCGCAAGAAAAATTAGATACAATCAGAGTAGTTGGAGCAAAAAAAGGAATCCGAAAATCTCTCACTTTAACCGCAAATACCACATTAGTTTCTGGTAAAGAATTACTCAAAGCAGCTTGTTGCAATCTTGCCGAGAGTTTTGAAACCAATCCATCAATAGATGTCAATTTTTCGGACGCATTGACAGGTACAAAACAAATAAAAATGTTAGGATTAACAAGTCCTTACATAATGATTACCGAAGAAAATATACCATCAGTTCGTGGTGCATCACAAGCTTACGGATTGTCTTTTACTCCAGGAACTTGGGTCGAAAGTATTCAAATTACAAAAGGTGCTGGCAGTGTTGTGAACGGATACGAAAGTATTTCTGGTCAAATAAATACAGAACTTTTAAAACCTCTCAAAGACATTCCTTTTTATTTGAATGTATACGGTTCTACAGATTCTAGATTTGAAATCAATACCCATTTCAATAAAAAAATATCAGACGATTGGGCGACAAGTTTGTTCGTTCATGGCAATACTCGTGTGGCTAAAAACGATATGAACAACGATGGTTTTTTAGATAATCCGCTTGGGAAACAAATAAATATTATGAATCGCTGGCAATATACTTGTGCAGAAACGGGTTGGGTTTCGTTTATTAATGCACGATATATGAAAGACGAAAAACAAACAGGTCAAATCAATTTTGAACCCAAGAGAGATAAATTTTCCACCAATTTTTGGGGATCAGAAATTAATACCGAACGATTAGATTTTACATCAAAAGTAGGATATGTTTTCAAGGACATGCCTTTTCAAAGTATTGGTTTTCAGAATGCTTTTAGTAGTCACAATCAGCAATCGTATTTCGGATTAAATCAATACGACATTAGACAACAAAGTTATTATTCGAATTTGATATTCAATTCTATAATCAATAATACAATGAATAAATTTGCAACTGGAATGAATTTTACAAACGATAATTATTCAGAGTTTGTAAATCCTTCTGACGTGAGTAGAATCGATACTTCTATTGGTGCTTTTTTCGAATATACTTTTGATAATAATGATAAATTCAGCTACATTCTTGGCGGAAGAATAGACTATCACAACCGACTAGGAGTATTTCTAACACCTAGATTGCATTTAAAATATAATCCTTGGAAAAAAGGAGTATTGCGATTTTCTGCTGGAAGAGGTAAAAGAGCTGCCAATATTTTTGCCGAAAATCAAAATCTTTTTGCTTCTTCGAGAACTTTTTCGGTTTTGGACACTTCAGGTAAAATTTATGGTTTAGACCCTGAAATTGCTTGGAATTACGGTATGAGTTTTACTCAGAGTTTTTTAGTTTTAGGAAAAAGCGCCGATATTTCTATTGATTTTTATAAAACTGATTTTCAAAACCAAGCTGTTGTAGATGTATTGAATTCGCCACAGCAAGTTTTATTTTATGATTTGAAAGGAAAATCATTTGCCAATAGTCTGCAAATAGATTTTAATCTTGAAATAATCAAACATTTAAATTTAAGAACAGCTTACAAATATTATGATATTCTAACTGATTATTTGTCAGGAAGTTATCAGAGACCTTTGCGGGCTAAACATCGTTTCTTTGCTAATTTAGAATTTGAAACACACATAAAAGACAAAGGACAACAATGGAAATTTGATTATACTTTAAATTGGTTGGGAAAACAACAATTGCCAAATACATCTACAAACCCAATAGACGATAGATTTCATGGTTTTTCACCTTCTTTTGCTATTATGAATGCTCAAATTACAAGAACTTTTTCAAGTGTTTTTGAAATGTATCTTGGCGGAGAAAATATTGGCAATTATCGTCAGGACAAGGCAATTTTAGGAAATAACAACCCATTTGGCGCAACTTTTGATACTTCTATAGTATATGCTCCTGTTTTTGGACAAATGTATTATGCAGGATTACGATTTAAAATAAAATAACCAAAATTCAAATTACAATTTAAAAAATTCAATAACAAGAGGTTGTTTTTTTGCAATCTCACTATATTAAAAAAAATGAAAAATATACTTCTAGGAATGATGTTATTTTTTGTAACATTTTCAACACAAGCACAAGACAAAAAGAATAAAAATGCCAAATATACTTTTGATGTAAATGGCAATTGTGAGCAATGTCAAAAACGAATTCAGAAAGCAGCCTATTCTGTAAATGGTGTTAAATCTGCCAATTGGGATATAGAAACCCATCAACTAATTGTTATAATTAATGAAGAAAAATGTTCGGTTATGGATGTAAAAAAAGCAATTGCAAAAGTAGGTCACGATACCGATGAAATAAAAGCAACAAACGAAGATTATGATAAACTTCACACTTGCTGTCTGTATGAGAGAAAATGATTTTCTAACAAAGTAATGTTATTTATCACAGCTATCCGAAAGTTTTATAGAAAATCTAAATTTACTTTGTTAGGTGTTATTTTTATTGGTTATTATTTGATTTATTGAGAGAATAAGTCAG
>JAYTVI010000153.1:0-4278 GCA_043744095.1 Flavobacterium sp. | reverse complement strand
AAGGTATTCTGCCTTTGAAAGAAAAATATTCCCTTGTTTCATCTGTACCATTGAGTAAATTTGATTTAACAAAAATGAAACTTACTAATAAAGATTCGATTGCTGTTGCTTTTAAAACCGAATATGATGATATGAATCAGGAATTAAAATTTGATTTTCAGAAAGAACCTCTAGAAAAGTACAAATTGCAATTGCTTCCTGGAGCAGTGACTGATTATATGGAAAAAACTAATGATACTATTGTTTTAAAATTTGATACTAAAAACATATCGGATTATGGTAATTTGAGATTGAAGTTAGAGAATGTAAAAAAATATCCAATTATTGTTGAGCTTACAGACAATTCTGGGTTGGTTGTAGAATCATTTTATGCTGAAAACAATCCTCAAATAGATTTTAACTTGATAAATCCAGCGATTTATACTTTAAGAGTAATCTATGACGAAAACAAAAATTCTATTTGGGATTCAGGAAATTTTCTTGAGAAAAAACAATCAGAAGAAGTCATTTATTTTTCAAAAGAAATCGACATTCGCGCCAATTGGGATGTAGAACAAGTGTTTGATTTAAAGAAATAATTTTTTTATTGAATGGTAAAACAATCTTTGTCGTTAAGGAAACCAAATTTTTCACGTGCTTCTTACATCGATTTTTTATCTAAATTAATTGTGTAAACATCTTCTAATTCCTGAGGTTCAATTATATAATTGCCAAAAAAATCAATCACTTGAGAATGTCCTATATATTCATGTTTGTTGAAATCTTCTCCAACTCTATTTACTCCAATAGTATAACAAAAGTTTTCTACAGCTCGTGCTTTAAGTAAAATATCCCATGCATTTATTCTAGGTTTTGGCCAATTGGCAACATAAATCAAAATATCATAGTCTTCAACATTTCTTGCAAAAACCGGAAATCGAAGATCGTAACATATTAATGGGCATATCTTATATCCTTTATACACAAAGATTAATTTATCTTTTCCAGAAGTGTATACTTTGTCTTCACCAGCAAGTGTAAACAAATGTTTTTTGTCGTAATGTTGTATTTCGCCCGAAGGAAAAATAAAGACCAATCTATTATAATAATTGCCTTTTTCGGTAATTATTATACTTCCTGTTATTGCAAAATTTTTCTTTTTTGAAATAGCTTTTAACCAAGAAATAGTTTCGCCATTCATTGTTTCGGCGACATTTTTAGGATTCATAGTAAATCCTGTAGTAAACATTTCGGGCAAAACAATAAGATCTACACTTTCTGAGATTGCATTAATTTTTTGTTCGAGATTTTTTAGATTTTGATTTGGATTTTCCCAAACTATTGAAGTTTGTATAAGTGCAATATTCATTTTCTATTAAAAAATTAAAGTCTGAATAGCATTTGGCAGAATAGAAACCTCTTTTGATTGAGTACCAACACATAAATAATAAGTTACTTTCTTATTACTTTCATTCATTACTATGGTCACTACTTTTCCGTTGGTATTAATAAATGAGGTAGTAATTAATTGACTTCTACTTGCAACACTACTAATTCTTTTAGCATCTTTATTGATAAATTTTGAAAAATGACCAATAAAAAAATATGATGGTGTGTAGATTAATTCTCCTGTTTGAAGATTGGCATGTATTGGTGCAAAACAAAAATTTCCTACATGATTTGGCCCGCCTTTTTCATCTAAAAGGATATTCCAATCTGTCCAAGCTACAGTACCGTTATTAAAATCGTTAATCATAGAACGCCCATATTTTTGACCATTTGCCCATACTTGATAGCGACTTTCATTAAAACTTTCTGAACAACCTTCTGTAAACATCAAATTTTTATCAGGGAACATTTCGTGAACTTTTCCAATATTTTCATACATTGGTTTTCCTCCACTCCAGTTTTCATACCAATGAAATCCTATACCCCATACATATTTATTGGCTTTTGGATCATCTAGAATTGTGTTAACACGTTGAGAAATTAAATCTCGATTGTGATCCCAGATTATTATTTTTTTGCTTTCTAAACCGTTGTTTTTGATAGTTGGACCAAGATAATTTTTTAGAAAATCTCTTTCTTCTTCTGCAGTATAAATACATGATTCCCAAGTTTGGGTAGCCATAGGTTCGTTTTGAATAGTTAATCCCCACACTGGAATACCTTCTTTTTGCAAAGCATTAATGTATTTTACATAATAATTTGCCCACGATTGATAATATTCTGGAAGTAATTTTCCACCTTTTAGCATATTATTGTTGCTTTTCATAAACGCAGGTGGACTCCAAGGACTTATATATATTTTTAAATTTCCTCCTGCAGTTTCTATAGCGCTTTTAAGCAACGGAATTCTGAATTTTTTATCGTGACTAATATCAAATGTTTTTAATTCTTTATCGCCTTCTTTAATATAAGTATAGCTATCTGAACTAAAATCACAACTATGAATGTTTGTTCTAGCAAGTGTATAACCGATGCCATTTTCTTTACTGTAATAGGCTTTTAAAAGTTCTTTTTGTTTGTCTATTGAAAGTTTTGCAAATACTTCGGCGCTTGCATCTGTAATTGCACCACCAATTCCCATAAAGGTTTGAAATGTTTTATCAGGATTTACAAAAACACAAATTTGTGTTTCTAATGGTTGTTTAAGTTCAGAAAAAACAAGATTGTCGGTTTTGGTAATCTTAAGATTTGTGCTATCCGCAGAAGTATAAACTTCAATTGATTTTCCTTTAGTTGAAAATGATATTGGTTGTATTACTTTTTTTTGTTGAGCAAAAATTACAACTGAGATTGTAAAAAACAGTAATGAAGTTATATTTCTCATTTTTTTTATGCTAAAATAAGAAATAAATCTATGCGGATTAAAAAAACAGAAAACGCATTCTGATGAGAATGCGTTTTCTGTTTTTTAAAATTTATTTTGAAACTAAATTATACTTGCTTTAAGATATTCTCTATTCATTCTAGCAATGTTTTCTAGAGAAATTCCTTTAGGACATTCTACTTCACAAGCGCCTGTATTGGTACAATTACCAAATCCTTCTTCATCCATTTGGCGAACCATATTTAGCACTCGAGCTGTTGCTTCTACTTTTCCTTGTGGTAATAAAGCATATTGAGATACTTTTGCACCAACAAATAACATAGCTGATCCGTTTTTGCAAGTTGCTACACAAGCACCACAGCCTATACATGCTGCAGCTTCAAAAGCTCTATCGGCATCTTGTTTAGGAACAGGTGTTGCATTGGCATCAATTGTTCGTCCAGAAGTATTTACAGAAACAAATCCTCCGGCTTGTTGAATTCTATCAAAAGCACTTCTATCTACAACTAAATCTTTTACAACAGGAAACGCTTTAGAGCGCCAAGGTTCTATAAAAATTGTATCTCCGTCGTTAAATTTTCGCATGTGTAACTGGCAAGTTGTTGTTCCTGTATCTGGACCGTGTGCTCTACCGTTGATATATAGTGAACACATACCGCAGATACCTTCACGACAATCGTGATCAAATGCAACAGGTTCTTGTTTTTTTGTAATTAACTCTTCGTTTAATTGGTCTAACATTTCCAAAAACGAACTTGCTGTAGAAACATTATCTAATTTATAAGTTTCCATACTGCCTTTTGCTTTAGCGTTTTTCTGGCGCCAAATTTTAAGGTTTATATTGATGTTTTTTGCTGCACTCATTTATTCTATTTCTTTGATTAAATTATCTATTTGAAATTCTAATTCATTTAAATATTTCGTAATTATTTCCCAAACTATTTCATAATCTACACCTGTATAATCGTGAATCATTCGATTTCTTAGGTTTTTCATATCTGTCCAAGATACCTGAGGATTTTTTAATTTAAAATCGATATTAATATTAGAACTTGCTTCTCCAATAATTTCAAAATTACGAATAACAGCATCAACTGTTTTATCGTCATCAACAAAATCCTCAAAAGAATAACCTGAAGTATATTTTTGAATTTTTTGAGAACATTCTTGAATATCTTGAAGTTATAGTTTTAAATCTCTTTTAGACATATATTAAATCTGGTTTAATAAATTCAAAATATCTTGGTTTTATTCCTTTTTTTGATGCCACATCTGTTTTAATTCCTAAATATTCTTCAATTTCATCAGCCATTCTATAAAACTCTATTCCCATTTTTCCATTCAACTCAATCATTACATCAACGTCACTGTCTTCTGTTTGCTCGTTTCTGGCATAAGACCCAAACAAAGCAATTGCAGCAACTGGATATTTCTGTTGTAGAATTGGTTTAAGTTCGGTTAACTTC
>JAYTVI010000152.1:0-15625 GCA_043744095.1 Flavobacterium sp. | reverse complement strand
TAAATCTCCTTTTCCAATATAATTGAAACCTTTTGCATCGATCAAAATTTTGGCCGATTGGTCATTATAAACCAAATGAGTATTCTCGATTGCTATTTTTTCTAATTTTAATGAAGTACTTGTAGTGTCTTTACTAGTTGTTTTTGAATCTGAAACATATACATTATAATTGGCTTCCCCTTTTTTATTGACTTTTACATTGATAAATGCATTTGATAGAAATATTTTATCAATATTTATTTTTCTATCAAAAATCAAAGACTTGATATTTATTCCAAATGCAATTTCGTTGGCAGCAATTAAAGTTTCGTTTTTATATGGTGCAGAACCTTTGATTTTGAAATCATTTAATGAAAATGTAAGAGAAGGAAAATGATTAAAAAAAGACAGATCAGCATCTTTAAATGTGAGTTCGCCTTCTAATTTCTCGTTTGCAAATTTTTTAATTTCATTTTCAATTTTATTGGGAAATAGTATTGGCAAAAGAAACAACATTCCGATTATTGCAATAATTGTTATTCCAGTTATTTTGAAAATTTTCCAAACAATAGACTTTCCTTTCTTTTTTTCCATACTGCAAAACTACTATTCCATATGCTTTTTTAAAAGCAAATAAGCTAATATTTATAAATAGAAAAGCCTTTCTAATTATTGAAAGGCTCTTGTGTTAAATAAAATTAAATTTTATTGTTTGATTAGTTTCATTGGTTTTTCACGATTATTTTCATCTAATACTTTTACCAAATAAATACCTTTATTCAAATCAGCAATATTAAATTGATATCCGCTAGAATGCTTTTCAAACTTTTTGATCAATTGTCCAGTTATTGAATAAATTTCAATTTGATTAATATTAGTATTTATTGTAAAATATAGTGAAGAAGGATTCGGATACAATGCAATATTATTGATTGTGCCAAAAGTATCATTTGCTAAAGAAGCTGTATAATCTCCAAAAACCTTGAATTGTCCTGGTGCTAAACTAATTGGTGCTGTAGTATTGGTTACATTAAAAGGAGAATTATCCATAAGGTTAAACCAAGTACCAGTTGTATAGAAATTAGGGTTTATTGTTTGGTTTTCTACAGAAAAATTTGCTAAAACTATCACATTTCTAATTTGATTTGTAGGTAATGATGTGTTGAAAATATATATTCTTTGTTTTAAATTATTTCCACCATCTGGACTAATAGAATAACTTCCCTCAAAAACAGGTTCTGATTTCTTTAAATTAATAAATCTTGCCCAGTCATTATATATTTGTGCTCTTTGTGAATCTCCCAACCAATTGTTTGCAAATTGTGGCTGTGGTTTTGTATCAAGTTTACAATCTCCCGGAGGATTTCCGCCATCATAATCTGTATTTAAAGTACCGTTATTGCAAGAGAATATAGAATTATTCATTCCTAATTCTGCAAAATGCCAAATCATTTTTGGTCCAGGTATTAATATCGAAGTTGCTCCAATAGCTGACATTCTTACCAAAGCATTACTTAAGTTATTTAAAGGAGAAGTTGTGCCAGCAATACCATAATTGATAGCTTCAAACATTACTCTATCTTTATCATGACTTTCTGGATATCCAATTAATCTTTTGGTAGTAAACCCATGTGAATCTGCACCCATTCTTGTAATGCTTGCAGCACTACCTCTAGCCAAATCTTTATAAGCTGTATACATTTCGCCCCACATCATAACACCTTTACTTGGAGTTTCGTTTATTCTATAATTTGCCCATTGTTGCTCCTCGTTGTCAGCTCCAAGATGCTCAAAAATAGCATAATGATATGGGTCTAAACTCCAAGAATAATCAGCATAGTCTTTTAGAATATCTACTCTATCTTGTTGATATGAATTTGTACAAGCATCACTACCAGTACAGTTTTGAGTAAATCCTTTTGTTAAATCCCAACGAAATCCATCTATTTTAAATTCTTGAATCCATTGTTTAATTACTCTTTTTACATAATATTTAGTGTATGCTGATGCGTGATTAAAATCGTTTCCAACTCCATAACTGTGTGTTGAAGTAACATTAAAATAAGGATTGTCAGAAGCTGGACCACCCCAACCATCACCATCTGGATCAGACATCCACATTCTATCCATAGGATTTCTACCAAAAGCATGGTTTAATGCTACGTCTAATATTACTGCTATTCCGTTTTGATGATATAAATCTATTAACTCTTTTAATTTATCTGCCGAACCATAAAATTTATCTAAAGCCAAATGAAAAGAAGTATTGTAACCCCAACTTTCATTTCCCTCAAATTCCATCACTGGCATCAATTCTATTGCGTTTATTTTTAAATTTTTGAAATAATCAATTCTATCTATTAAATCTTGATAACTTCGATGAGCGTCAAAATCTCTAACTAAAACTTCATATACAACAAGGTCTTCTTTTTTTGGTTTAGTAAAATTTGGTACTTGCCAATTATAGGCAGCTTGACCTGTTTTTAAAACCGTAACTTCTCTGTCTTGACCTGTTGGGTATTGTGGTAAATTTGGATAATTTGCTGCTGGAATATAAGGATCATCAAAAGGAGATAATACTAATGTTGAAAATGGGTCAGCTGTTTTTACAATTTTTGGCGAATTGGTTGTTGGGGTATTATCAACAACCCAGTATTGGTATGAATAGTTGATTCCTGATGTTAAGCCACTTAGCTCTAACCAAAATTTAGAAGTTGTAGGATCTTTTTTCATAGCATAACTCGCATCTGGTTGCCAATTATTAAAACTTCCTGCAACATAAATGTAATCTTTTCCTGGAGCTGTTAAAACAAGAGTAGCTTTTGTAGCGTCATTTGGATTGTAATTTATGCCATCTTCTAATCCAGAAGGCAACGTTTCATTAATAACGCCTGGATCTACAATTACATAAAATTTTTTTGTTTGAACTGAAGCACCCTGAGTAATTTCTAATTCATAGTTTTGATTTTGAGTAATATTAGAATGTAGATAAGAATAAAATGATGTATTATTTGAAGTATTAATACTTACTCCATTTGCTTTCAAATTATAATTTGCAATTCCGTTTGTGTTTGTTGCTTGAACACTTCTACTTCCACCTGAAGCAACAAATGTTGTACTGTTTTCTGTTGGAGTGATTAAAGTAGTTTGAAAAAATCCAACATCGAATCGGAAATCATCACAACTTGGTGCTCTTTTTAGTGTTTGAGTACCGGTAGCATTTCTGAATACAATTCCAAGTTTTGTAGCATTTGCTTGTTGGGTGGTATTCAATCCGAAATAAGTGCTTGGTGTTATTGTTATGCTCCAAGTCCCATTACCATTGTTGGTCATTAAACCAACACTGTCATCCATTCCCCAGTTGCCTACTACTGAAAACCCAAAAAAATTGGAAGAGTTACCAATACCAGAGTGCATATATACTTTGGCAGGAGAACTTCCCAAACCATTGCAAGTTGTAATAGGAAAAGTTACCGTAATCGTTATCTGATCTGTAACATTAAAAGTAGCAGGGCTAACAGTTACTTGAGAAAAAATAACTGTTGTAAAAAAGGAAAAAATTAAACAAAGTAAAATGTTTTTTTTCATAGCGTTTTTTTGTAAAAAAAGGGCTGTAAAATAAACCAGCCCTTTTTGTTAAATTAATAATCTTAAATTAATTTGGATTTAATGTCAAAGTATAAGTATATTTTCTTGGATTAGAAACGTCTAATACAATGTCATATTTTTGTCTTGTTGTATCATCATCTCCTGGTACTTTTATATCTGTTCCTGATTCTGTGAGGTTTGTTGCTGTGCCGCCTAAAATAGAAACTTGTGTTGTACCATTTAAAGATTTAAATTTAAATTTTCTGCCTTTATACAAATCAAAAGTCAACTCCCATTTATTATTTGTAGCATTATAAACCATTGGTTTATTAATACCAGTTGGGACTCCTTTTGCTGCACCAAAAATTCCAAAAGTTGTAATTGGAGTAATTGTATATGACATTGTGCTTAAATCTGCTTTTATTATATAATGTCCTGCTGTTGCTACAGAAAAACTATCAGTTCCATTTTGAACCAAACTACCAGAAGACAATCCAAATACAGTTGGTAAAGCAAAATCGCCACAAGCATTAGGTTGATAAAATTTATAATCACCAGGCTCAAGATACATATAACCTTCATAATCATTGTTGGATGAGAAAGTTGAAGTAGCCATTTTTTGTTCGTTTTCTGGCTTATTACCATCTTTTACAAATGCAAGCATTGGCAACTTAGTTGAATATCCTGTTACAGCTATTGTAATTGGATTTGAATATTGAACAAAAGAGGTTGATGAATTAGTACCCAAAACTGATTTTATTCGAACATCTATATTCATTTCCCCACATACAAAAGTAGGCAACTTGTTTATTAAATTATTAAATTCGTTATTGGTTAAGGTAACATTTCTCGTACTTGAGTTAACTACTAAACCTGTTCCGCTGTATTCAATTGGATTGCTTATACTAGTATCATTATCATGGTCAAAAATTACAACACTATATGTTGATACAGATGCTGGACCATTATTACTTGCATCCCATTCAAATTTTGCAAATTGATTTGTATTATTTGCAGGTATTAATACATTTGGCGAAATTACCGATGAATCCTTTCTTAATTCAAATCCATTTGCAACAACGATAGGATCTTTTTCGTCTTCGCAAGAAAATAAACTTACAAGCAAAAAAGCAAATATTGTGTTTTTAATTATATTTTTCATTTTGTTACTTTTAAAATGGTTTAATAACCAATATTTTGAGATAAATTAGCGTTAGATCTTAATTCCTTGTTTGGAATTGGAAAAATAAGTCTTTTAGCTTCTAATGTTGTGCCAGATTGAGTTCCGCCTTTCCATTGCCAAGTATAATTTGTTAAATACTTATCAAATCTAATTAAGTCTTGTCTTCTACAACCTTCCCAATACATTTCTTTTGCGCGTTCATTTAAAATAAAATCAGGGTTTAAATCTGATATAGAAACAGTTGCGACACCAGCTCTTGTTCTTAATTCATTTATATAACCCAATGCTGTATTCAAAATACCTGTGTTATTTACAACTGCTAATTCTGCGTACATTAAATAAGCGTCAGACAATCTAAATAGCGGAAAATCAGTATCTGGATGAGTCGCATTGCTACCGCTTGTACCATCTGCATTTTTATTTGAAAATTTAATTAATTTTTTTCCTTGTGCAAATGAAGTATAATCTGAAATTGAAGCTGGATCAGTATTTCCTGGTACATAATTAACTCTTGCATCAGTAGTACCAACATTATCAACAAATTCTTTTCTTACTCTAAATCCGTTCCAACCAGAATCTACTCCTAACGTAGCTGCAACATCATTATTACAACTTGCATGAACTAGATAAGTCGTTCCACCCCAAGTTTTAGTATTTATACCATCGAAAGCAATAGGGAAAATAATTTCTACTTGAGCACCATTGTTATTATTGTTTGCATTAAATAAATTTTTACGTATTGGTGCAATACCATACCCTGAGTTTATGACAGAATTAACTGCAATCAATGCATCTTCACTTCTGTCTATCCCTGTATAAACTTTTGAGTTTAAATATAATTTAGATTTTAGCATCCAAGCTGCGGCTTTATCTGCTCTTGCATACTCATTTGTTCTTGGTGCTGCTAAATCTTGTTCGATTGCATTTAATTCATCAATTAGATAATTAAATACAAATTCTCTACTTTGCATTTGTGGTAGTGTTCCTAAAAAATCTGCTTCAGTAGCAAAAGGCAATTTCCCAAATATATCGATTCCGTGATAATAAGATAATGCTCTTAAAAATCTAACCTCTGCTCTAAATGTTTTAATTTGATTTTTTAATTCGGCAGAGACTCCTCTTGTGTTTAATTTTTCATCTGTTGTTTCGCGTAAAAATTCGTTACACAAACCAACTTGATAAAATATTCTAGCAAAAAAAGCTTCTAAAAACACGTTGTCAGCATTCCAGGTATTATAATTTAAGTCTCTAATAGTTGGATTATCACTTTCGCCCCAGGAAATAATTGCTTCATCAGTAGTTAATTCTTGTAATTGCCAATATCCTCTTAAATATTGTGAAAATCCTTCATCTACAGTTCCTGCTCCAGTGCCTAAATCTGATTGACCGCTTGGTCCTTGTTGACCAGTAACTGCAAAGCCAGCATAAATTTTTGCTAAAAATTGTTTATACGATTCTGGATTTGCATAAAATAACTCATTTGTAAATTGGTCATCGTCTCTTGGTGAAATTTCTAAACCCTCAGAACACGAATTTAATAAAAATAAAAAAGCAAGCATTAGCGAACCTTTTTTAACTAAATTTTGAATACTTTTTTTCATAATAATTTTTTTTTAAAAATTAGCATTTACTCCTAACATGTACATTCTTGCTCTAGGAAAAATTGTCCCATCAATTCCATCATTAAAAACCTCTGGATCTAGATTTTTGTATTTGGTAATTATTAATGCATTTTGTACACCTGCATAAAATCGAACTGATTTTTTATCTCCAAGTAATTTCTTAAAATTATAACCAACTGTTACATTATCAAGTTTTAAAAACGTTCCGTCTTTTACATAATAATCAGATTCTTTTGAAGTAAATCTAAAGTTTGTATTGTTATAATCAGTCGGTGCATTACCTAAAGTTCCTTCTTGTTGTGGATTATAAATAGATGACAATACAGATCTGTCTGCAGAAACTCTATCGTATACATAATTACCGAAACTTGCTCTCCAAGCCATTGAAAAATCCCAATTTTTATAGATTGTAGCATTTGCCATTAAACTCATTGTATAATCTGATTGTGGTTTTTTGTAATTATATTTATCATTACTATCAACTACACCATCTGAGTTTCTATCTACAAAAGCTCCTTCTATTGGTCTTCCGTTTGCATCATAAATTTGCTCATAAACCCAATACGAAAATGGAGCTAAACCAATTCTATGCGTTTGCACAAATCCTCCAAGTCCTACACCTCCAACAGTTAATCCATCCGAAAACAAATTAGTTATTTCTAATTTGTTATAAGTGAAATTATAATTCAAATTCAAATCGAAATTATCTTTTTGAACTGCTTCAAAATTTAAACCAAAATCAATACCTTTCGAATTAAGAGAACCAATATTTGCTGGACCGTAAATATATAAATTTACCAATGCTCCTTGTTGTGTTTGAGAAAACAATCTGTCGGTGTCAGAAAAATAACCATCAATAGATCCTTTTAATCTGTTGTTTAAAAAACCAAAATCCAAACCAATATTATATTTTTTACTTCGTTCCCATTTCAAATTTTCATTGTAACCATCTGGTTTTGATATTAAAACAAAAGCATTACCAAATTGATAATACAAATTACCAGAGGTGCTGTATTTTTTTATCCAAGCATCATCAGTTCCTAAATTTTGCTGACCTGTTTCACCATAACCCACTCTTAATTTTAAATCAGAAAATAATTTAGAATTTTTAAGAAAATTTTCTTCTTTTAATTTCCAAGCTACTGCTGCACCATAAAAATTTTCATATAAATTTATTGGAGAAATTCTTGAAGAACCATCTCGTCTAAAATTAACAGTTAACAAATACTTATCATTATAACCAAGGTTTAATCTTCCAAAATAAGATTCTAATTTTATAAAAGGACTTGTAAAAACATCTCTATTGCTTTCCTCGTTTACACCTAAACCATAGTAATTTATATTTCCTGAACTGAATTTTTCTTTATCAATTTTTTGAAATTCATAACCTCCTAATAAGTCAACATTTAGTTTGCCAAATGCTTTGGTATAGTTTAGCTGAGCATTAAGGTTTTTATTACTATCATCAAACCATTTTTCTTCGTAACGACCTATTTGTCCTAAAGTTGTGCTGAAACCAGATCTAGATAAAGGATTTATTGTTTCAAACTCTGTTCCTTCTAATTTATCAATACCTAAATTAACAATTACTCTTAAAGCAGGAAAAAAATGAAACTTATAATCTAAATTAAAATTACCAAAGAAACGTTTACTATTTATAATTTTTCTTCTATCGTTTAGCATACTCACAGGATTTGATGCTCCTATAGGAAAACCAGTAACTGGATTAACGCTTTGATAATATCCTGAATATATAGAATTAGCATCATAAACAGGTTGTGTTGGGTCTGATGATATTGCACTTCCAATTGCTCCTTCATCTGCATCTCTTCTAAAAACATAGGTAAAATTACCTGTTATGTTTAATTTTAAGTGATTATCAAAAAATGTAGGGTTTAATGAAGCTGAACCTGTTGTTCTTTTGAAATTTGATGTAAGCAACAAACCATTATTGTCTGTATTTCCTAACGATAATCTTGCTGGTACTTTTCCGAATATATTACCAAGAATAGAAACACTTGCATCTGAAGTAAAGGAAGTTTTAAAAATTTCTTTTTGCCAATCTGTGTTTGAATTACCTAATAAACCAACTTGCAATGGAGCTCTTTCGTTTACTAATGTTCTAAATTCATCTGCCGAATAAACTTCAATTTTTTTAGCTAAAGTATTTAATGTAGTAAAAGTATTTATTGAAACTTGAATGTCTTTTTTTGATCCTTTTTTTGTTGTAATAATAATCACACCATTTGAACCTCTATTTCCATAAATTGCAGTTGCAGAAGCATCTTTTAATATAGATAAAGACTCAATATCATTTGGATTTATTGAAGCCATTCCACCATTTCCGTCCAAAGGCAATCCATCAACTACAATTAATGGGTCATTACTAGCAAGTAACGATGAACCTCCACGAATACGAATAACAGCCTCATTTCCTGGTGTACCTGAAGAAGTAACAACAACTCCAGATGCTCTTCCGTTCAACAATCCATCTACATTTGTTATTGCTCCTTTATTAAAATCTTTGGTTGATATTAAAGTTACAGATCCTGTTGCATCTTTTTTCTTAACAGATCCATAACCAACCTGTACTACCACTTCTTGCAATTGGTTTGAGGATTCCTCAAGTACAATGCTAACAGTTTTTTGAGAATCAAATGTTACAGTTGTGTTTGTATAACCAATAAATGAAAATACTATTTTATCCCCTTTTTGGAGGTTTTGTATTTTAAATTTTCCATCAAAATCGGTTTGTGTACCACTTTTAGAACCTTGAACAACTACGTTTACACCAGGTAAAGGCTGTTTTGAAGTTTTGTCTGTAACTACTCCTTCTAAAGTGCTCTGTGCAAAGACACTAAAAGGAAGCAATAAGAATAAAAATAACAACTTATTGTAAATTGTTTTCATACATTTTTTTTAAGTTAAAACTAGTTTTTTTGAGCTTGTAATTTACTTCGAAAGTTAAATTTATGTAAATAATTGGAAATAGCTATTTAATTAAAGTTAATTGTGTTCCGAAAACGTTTTCGTGTTGAAAACTTTCACGAAAATACATATTTATTAGGCTAAAATTTCGATTACTAAAAATAAAAAGTATCTTTATTCAGAAAATAGTATTTATCCATTTTTTAAGATGAAAAGAAAAGTAACATTAAAACATATTGCCAAAGAATTAGACGTTTCTATATCAACCGTTTCTAAGTCTTTAAGAGACAGCCCTGAAATCAGTGAAGATACTAGACAAAAAGTGCAAGCTTTTGCCAAATTATACAACTACAAACCGAATTTAATAGCTTTAAGTTTAAAAAACAAAAAGACAAAAACAATTGGAATTATTATTCCAGAAATTGTACATCATTTTTTTGCAACCGTTATAAGTGGTATTGAAAATGTAGCCAACGAAAATGGTTACAATGTTATTGTTTGTCTTTCTGACGAATCTTTTGATAAAGAAGTCATTAATATGGAAATGCTTGCAAATGGCAGCATCGACGGTTTTATTATGTCACTATCAAAAGAGACGCAACAAAAAAAGGATTTTCATCATATCTTAGAAGTTATCAACCAAGGTATGCCTGTTGTAATGTTTGATAGGGTAAGTAATGAAATACTTTGTGACAAAGTTATTATTGATGATAAACTTGCTGCCTTTAATGCCGTTCAATCTTTTATTAATAATGGTTTTAAAAAAATAGCATTAATCTCAACTGTAGATTATGTTAGTGTAGGAAAATTAAGAACAGAAGGTTATCTGCAAGCTTTGTCTAATAATGATATTGAAATAAATGAAAATTTGATTTTAAAAATTGAAGATGTTGAAAGTTCTTCAGATCAAATCGAAAACCTTATCAAAAACAATAACCTCGAAGCCATTTTTGCTGTCAATGAACTGTTTGCAGTTACTGCAATAAAAGCAGTAATAAAACAAGGATTGAAAGTGCCAGAAGATATTTCTGTAATAGGATTTACTGACGGAATTATTTCAAAATATTCTTCTCCAAGCATTACAACGGTTAGTCAAAACGGGATAAAAATGGGTGGAAAAGCAGCCAAAATGCTTATTGATAGACTAGAAAGTGAAGACGAAGATGAAGAACATTATAAAACAGAAGTAATTGAAACTCATATAGTTGTTAGAGAGTCTACTCCCACGTTGTAGAAGCTGCACAATACATCTATCAATAACCTCTCTTAAAAAAATTTGTATCAATTTAAAATGTTAAATTCATAAAATCTATATTTGAAAAGAAAAAAATTATATATTTACCGCAAATATCAGAACTTGTACTTTACTTCGAAAATATAGTAAGTTTTGATAAGCATAGCGCTTATCGTATTCAATTTTTAAATTACGATAATGGAAAAGCGTAAATTAAGTTTCTGGCAAATCTGGAACATGAGTTTTGGGTTTCTAGGAATTCAAATGGGTTTTGCATTGCAAAATTCCAATGTTAGCCGTATCTTTCAAACTCTTGGTGCCAATGTAGATGATATCCCAATTCTTTGGGTTGCAGCACCAATGACAGGCCTAATTATTCAACCTATAATTGGTTATTTTTCTGACAGAACTTGGAATAAACTAGGTAGAAGAAAACCTTATTTTCTTGCTGGTGCAATTCTAGCATCTACTGCATTATTTGTAATGCCCAACTCACCATTTTTATGGTTTGCCGCAGGAATGTTGTGGATTATGGATGCCTCAATAAATGTTTCCATGGAACCTTTTCGTGCTTTTGTCGGAGACAATCTCTCAGAAAAACAACGTACAATGGGTTTTGCGATGCAAAGTTTTTTTATTGGAATTGGATCCTATATTGCATCAAAACTACCTTTATTATTAACACATTTTGGAGTTCAAAATACAGCACCATTAGGAATAATTCCTGATTCTGTAAAATATTCTTTTTACATTGGCGGAATTGCTTTTATTGTAACTGTTTTATGGACAATATTTACTTCTAAAGAATATTCACCTTCCGAAATGGAAGCCTTCGATAAAAATAAAGAAAATGAATATCAAAAAACAACTCATTCGCCAGAATGGTTTCAATCAAACGGAAAATCACACTTAAACAAAGGGTTGTTGTTTTTTGTAATTGGAATTTTGGCCACATTTGCGATTTTTCATTTTGAACTAAAAAAAGATTTATATGTTCTTTCTTTAGGATTAATTAGTTTAGGCGGATTGGCTTTAATTATTTCTGGTGTAATGCAAAAATCAAATAATACTGAAAATGGTTTTGTAACCATTATGAATGATTTTCAGTTTATGCCAAAAATTATGAAACAATTGGCTTGGGTTCAATTCTTTTCCTGGTTTGCACTTTTCTCAATGTGGATTTATACTACTCTTGCAGTAACACAACATATATATGGTACAACAGATACAACTTCTGAAGCCTATAATACTGGTGCTAATCAAGTTGGCGAAATGTTTGCCAATTACAATTTGATTGCTGCTATTGGTGCTTTCCTATTGCCATTACTAGCAAAAATTACCAGTAGAAAATTTACTCATTTCATTGCATTAACTTGTGGTGGATTGGGTTTGATCTCAATTTATTTTATAAAAGAACCAACAACATTCACAATGGAATGGCTTCCTATGATAGGTGTAGGAATTGCTTGGGCAAGTATTTTATCTGTTCCTTACGCAATGCTTTCTGGAGCTTTACCTTCAAACAAAATGGGATATTATATGGGTGTTTTTAACTTTTTTATTGTAATACCACAATTGGTTGCTGCTTCAATTTTAGGTTTTTTAGTATCTAAATTTTTTAATTCAGAACCTATTTATGCACTTTTGATTGGTGGTGTATCTATGATACTTGCAGGAATTATTGCCTTATTAATAAATGATAAATCTCAAATAAATTTAAATGAGTAAAAAAGTATTCATATTCGATCTTGATGGTGTTATTGTTGATACAGCAAAATATCATTTTTTGGCTTGGCAAAAATTGGCACAAGAAATTGGAATCGAATTTACACCAGAACACAACGAAGAATTAAAAGGGGTTAGTAGAGTAAGATCATTAGACATTATCCTTAATATTGGTAAGATCGAAGCTTCGCAAAAAGATAAAGATAGATGGCTCATTCAAAAAAACGAGGATTATTTATCTTATTTAGTTAAAATGGATGAAAGTGAAATTCTACCTGGAGTTCTTCCTGTTTTATATTTTCTAAAAGACCACAACCAACTTATTGCTCTAGGTTCTGCAAGTAAAAACGCAAGACCTATTTTAGAGAAAACTGGAATCCTAAATCTATTTGATGCAATTGTTGACGGAAATGATGTTGCAAATGCCAAACCAGATCCAGAAGTTTTTATTAGAGCAGCCAAATTGTTACATATTCCAAATGAAAACGCTGTTGTTTTTGAAGATTCTGTAGCGGGAGTTCAAGCTGCAAATAGCGCTAAAATGACAAGTGTTGGTATTGGTGATGCATCTATTTTAAACGAAGCAAAATACATTTTCAATGATTTTACATTTATTGATGTATCCTTTATTGAAGCCTTGATTAAAAATTAAAAAAATAATAAAATAAAATTGAATGTTTGAATTTTAAAATTATTATCAAACAATTCTTTTTAAAATTAAAAATAAAATGAACCAAGATTATATAAAACCAGACAATTGGTCAATCATTGAAGAAGGATTTGATGCTGAAATGGTAAAATCGTCAGAAAGTTTATTCAGTATCGGAAACGGTGCTATGGGACAACGTGCCAATTTTGAAGAAAGCTATTCAGGTGAAACTTTTCAAGGAAGTTATATTGCCGGAATTTATTATCCTGATAAAACCAAAGTGGGTTGGTGGAAAAACGGTTATCCAGAATATTTTGCCAAAGTACTAAACGCACCAAACTGGATTGGAATTGACATCGAAATCAATGGCGAAAATTTAGATTTGGCCAAATGCCAATCGGTTGACAATTTCAAGCGTGAATTGAATATGAAAGAAGGTATTTATTACCGTTCGTTTGGCGCCATTTTACAAAACGGATTGAATATTTCAGTTAAAATTACACGATTTCTTTCGTTAGATAATGACGAATTGGGCGTTATCAATTATAAAATTACACCTTTAAATGGCGATGCCAAAATAGTTTTCAAACCCTACATTGACGCTGGAGTTCACAATGAAGATGCCAACTGGGAAGAAAAATTTTGGGAACCATTAAATGTTCAACACAAAACAAATGAGGCTTTTGTATCGGCAAGAACGTTCAAAACGCATTTCACAGCGACCACTTTTATGCAAAATACAATTTTGATAAATGGTTCAAATACTAATGCAACTCCAGCAAATGTTGAGAGAAATAATGAAAAAGTTCAGTTTGCTTATGAAATTAATGTTTCAAGAGAACAAACTGGTTCTATTCAAAAGTTAGGTGGATATACGGTTTCATTAAATCACGAAAACACACAAATTGCTGCTCAAAATGTAATTGCTGAAGGATTGAAAATTGGTTATTCTAATTTAGTAAAAAATCAAATTCAAGCTTGGGCAAAAATCTGGGAAATGAGTGACATTACAATTGATGGCGATGTAAAAGCACAACAAGGAATTCGTTTCAACATTTTCCAATTGAATCAAACCTATTTAGGTAAAGATTCTCGTTTAAATATTGGGCCAAAAGGATTTACTGGCGAAAAATATGGTGGTTCAACTTATTGGGATACTGAAGCGTATTGCATTCCGTTTTATATGGCGACTAAAGACCAACAAGTGGCTAGAAACTTATTGACTTACAGATATAATCAACTGGATAAAGCCATTGAAAATGCTGGAAAATTAGGTTTTAAAAACGGAGCAGCTTTGTATCCGATGGTTACAATGAATGGTGAAGAATGTCATAACGAATGGGAAATCACATTTGAAGAAATTCACCGAAATGGAGCGATTGCTTTTGCCATTTTTAATTACTATAGATTCACAGGTGATTATTCTTATATTCCTGAAAAAGGATTAGAAGTTTTGATTGCTATAGCTCGTTTTTGGCAACAAAGAGCAACCTATTCAACCTTTAGAAATCAATACGTGATTCTTGGAGTTACTGGTCCAAATGAGTATGAAAACAACGTAAATAATAACTTCTATACTAATTATTTAGCCAAATGGTGTATTGATTATGCTATTGAACAAATTAATAAAGTAGAAAAAGAATTCGCTTCCGATTATGCTCGAATTATGAGTAAAGTAAATCTTAATGCTACTGAAATTTCAAAATGGAAAGACGTTGCCGATACTATGTATTTTCCCTATTCAAAAGAACACGATGTTTATTTACAACAAGATGGTTTTTTAGATAAAGAATTGATAAAAGTTGACGATTTAGACAAAAGCCAACGACCAATCAACCAAAAATGGTCTTGGGATAGAATTTTACGTTCGCCGTACATTAAACAAGCAGATACATTACAAGGTTTCTATTTCTTTGAAGATCATTTTACTAAGGAACAATTAGAAAAACATTTTGATTTCTACGAACCATTTACCGTTCACGAAAGTTCGCTTTCACCTTGCGTACATTCTATTCAAGCTGCAACTTTAGACAGAATGGAACAAGCATACACATTTTATTTAAGAACATCTCGTTTAGATTTAGATGATTATAACAAAGAAGTTGAGGAAGGTTGTCATATTACCTCAATGGCTGGAACTTGGATGAGCATTGTAGAAGGTTTTGGCGGAATGCGTGTTAAAAATGACAGTTTGCATTTTGAACCAAAAATTCCATCACAATGGCAAGGTTATTCCTTTAAAATAAATTTCAGAAATCAAATATTGAAAGTTGAAGTACAACAAAACGAAACTAAATTTTCACTAGAAGGTAACAAAGGCTCAAGCAACAACGAACAGGCGAAGCAAATTTCTGTTTTTGTTAATGGAAAAGAAGTTTTGGTTGAACCGAATAGTTTGGTAACGGTGTAAATTTTAGAGAGAAACCTCAAAGGTTTTAAAAACCTTTGAGGTTTGTTAAAAAAAATAAAAATGGAAAAACAAGACATATTAGAACCTGATTGTTTTTACCACATTTTTAACAGAGGAAATAACAAGGAAAATCTATTTATCGAAGATGAAAATTATCAGCATTTTTTAAAATTAATAAAAAATCATTTAATACAAGTTGCTTATATATATAGGGAATCTCTAAAAACGCATTAATTTTTTTAACTCATTAATTTTTTGTATTTTTAGCTAATGAAACAGTTCAAAAAACATAGAGATTACGGATTTT
>JAYTVI010000151.1:0-4323 GCA_043744095.1 Flavobacterium sp. | reverse complement strand
GCCATTTTCTGAATTTGCTATATTCAACATTAATTCCGAAATTTATTCTTGTGTAAAGTTCATTAGTCTGTAAGTTTATCGTTCGTAATTTAAAATTACAAATTTTTAACTTTACACACTTTTTTAGTACAGTATCTGATTGTCAGTAATTACCCATAATTAATATAATTTGTTTATCTTTGATAAAAAACAATGAATTTATTCAGTTTTACTGCAAATTTTGGAAGCGAAGAATCTTGTAGACTTCATTTTAAAGAAGAAAGAGATAAGGTTGGGGTTCAATGTAAATGTGGTTCTAAAGAACATTTTTGGATAAAAAGTGTTTGGAGTTATGAGTGTAAGAAATGTAGAAGTAGAACTTCATTGCGAAGCGGAACAATAATGCAAAGTTCTAATTTATCATTTTTGATTTGGTATAAAACGATGTTTTTAATGACTGCTACTAAAAAAGGATTTTCGAGTAAAGAAATTCAAAAACAATTAGGGTTGAAGCGATACTAACAAGTTTGGGCGATGGTTCACAAATTGCGAAAAGCAATGGGCAATAGAGATGTACGTTATACTCTGGAAGGAATGATAGAATTTGACGAAGGTTATTTTACTGTAGAATCTTCAGAAGTAGAACAAGAAAAAGGCATTCGTGGTCGAGGTGCAGTAGGAAAAATGAACACAGCAATTATGGCTGAGTCGACTATTTTAGAAGATATTGAAACTGGGAAAAATCAAATCAGTGTAGATATTTTAAAGCAAAAGTGTTGACAGATCATACTTCTGAACAGATAAATGAAACGATTAGAGAATCTATTTCAGAGAAAAGCATCCTTTTTTCAGACAAAAGCACTTCATACATTGACATTGCAGACTTTGTTGAAATACATATAACAGAGAAATCCAATAAAGAAACAACAACAGAAACTTTAAAAATGGGTTCATATCGCAATTAGTAATGCAAAACGTAACTTTTTAGGAAATTACCACAAAATAAAAGGAAAATACCTTCAATTATATCTAAATGAGTTCGTTTATAAGCTTAATAGAAGATATTTTGAAGAAAAACTATTCGACAAGATTAGTAATACCAGGAATTACAGGATTATGACAGAAAACGGACAATTAATCATATATATTAATACCAAAAAAAATCCTATTTCTTGTAAGGAAGTAGGATTAAATATATTCTAAAAAAATTAATGTTATGCTAACATTGTAACTGGATTCTCTAAATAGAGTTTTAATGTTTGAAGAAATTGTGCTCCAATTGCACCATCAACAGTTCTATGGTCGCATGCTAAAGTAACTTTCATTGTATTTCCTATAACTATTTGTCCATTTCTTACAACTGGTTTTTCTACAATAGCACCAACTGATAAAATTGCAGAATTAGGTTGGTTTATTATTGATGTAAATTCAGTTATTCCAAACATTCCTAAATTTGAAACTGTAAAAGTGCTTCCTTCCATTTCTGATGGTTGTAATTTTTTACTTTTAGCTCTTCCAGCAAGATCTTTTACATTTCCGCCGATTTGAGTTAAACTTAATTGGTCAGTAAATTTTAATACAGGAACAACCAATCCGTCTTCAACAGCAACAGCAACTCCAATATTAATATGATGATTAATTATTGTTGCTTCTTCTTTCCATTGAGAATTAACTTTAGGATGTTTCTTTAATGCCATAGCACAACCTTTAATAACCATATCATTAAATGAAACTTTTGTATCTGGAATAGAATTTATAACTACTCTAGATTTCATAGCTTCATCCATTATAATTTCAATAGTTAAATAAAAATGTGGAGCTGTAAATATAGATTCAGATAATCGTTTTGCAATAATTTTGCGCATCTGAGAATTTTTTATTTCTTCTGAAAAAATTTCTCCAGCTGGAATAAAAGGTTTTATAGTAGATAGTTGATTTTCTTTTATTGCATTTGAATTATCTGTAGAATTAATATTGTTTACAAGTTTTGAAGGTATATAATTTTCAATATCACTTTTTACGATACGACCATTTTCACCTGAGCCATTTACTTGATTGATATTAATTCCTTTTTCTTCGGCTATTTTTTTTGCTAATGGAGAAATGAATATTCTTCTTCCGTCTGAAACAACTTGAATCGATTCGTTATTTTTTTCTGACAAAGTTATAGTTGACTCTTTTGTGGTTTCTTCTTTATTAACATTTTCTAAAGATTTATTATTTTTAAAATTTTCAGCAATCCCAGAAATATCTGTACCTTTTGGTCCAATAATTGCTAAAATACTATCAACTGGTGCGGTCTCACCATTATTAACACCAATGTATAATAGAATTCCAGAATTAAAAGACTCAAATTCCATTGTAGCTTTATCAGTTTCAATTTCTGCAAGAATATCACCTTCATTTACAGTGTCACCTACTTTTTTTAACCAAGTAGCAACTGTTCCATCAGTCATCGTATCACTTAACCTAGGCATTGTTACAACTACAACTCCTTTAGGCAAAGAACTTGAAGCTGGTTGACTAGTTGATTTGTTTTCGTTTTTTTCTTCAGTAATACTAACTTCTGCTTTTGGTGCTATAGAAGTTGGCTTTCCTAAATGAAGTAAAGGTGAAATATCTTCGCCTTCAGCTCCAATTATAGCAAGTAAAGAATCAACTGGTGCAGATTCTCCTTCTTGTATTCCTATATGTAATAATGTTCCTGAATTGAAAGATTCAAATTCCATTGTAGCTTTATCTGTTTCAATTTCTGCTAAGATGTCGCCTTCATTTATTTTATCTCCCACTTTTTTAAGCCATTTTGCTACTACACCTTCTGTCATAGTATCACTCAAACGGGGCATCGTGATTATTTTTGCCATAATTGATTATAGTTTGTGGGGAATAAATGGATAATTTTCTTGTTCGTAAACGACATCATATAATTGTTGAACTTCTGGAAATGGAGATTCTTCAGCAAAAGTTGCACATTCTTCAACTAAAGCTTTTACTCTTTCGTCAATTGTCTCAATTTCAGCTTCTGTAGCATATTTTTTCTCTAAAAGAATATCTAATACTTGAGTAATTGGATCAATTTTTTTATATTCTTCTACTTCATCTTTAGAACGATATAACTGTGCATCAGACATTGAATGTCCTCTGTATCTATATGTTTTCATTTCAAGGAAAGTTGGTCCGTCTCCTCTTCTTGCTCTATCAATTGCTTCATGCATTGCTTCTGCAACTTTTACAGGATTCATCCCGTCGACTGGGCCACAAGGCATTTCATAACCTAATCCTAACTTCCAAATATCTGTATGATTGGCAGTTCTTTCTACAGAAGTTCCCATGGCATATCCGTTATTTTCTACAATAAAAACAACTGGAAGTTTCCATAACATAGCCATATTAAACGCTTCGTGAAGCGAACCTTGACGTGCCGCACCATCGCCAAAATAGGTTAACGTTACTCCACCTGTTTCAAAATATTTATCAGCAAAAGCAATTCCAGCTCCAACGGGAATTTGAGCACCAACTATTCCGTGACCGCCATAAAATCCTTTTGCTTTAGAAAAAATATGCATAGATCCACCCATTCCTTTTGATGTTCCTGTTGCTTTTCCTAATAGTTCTGCCATAACTGCTCTTGGATCAACTCCCATTCCGATTGGTTGAACGTGATTCCTGTATGCAGTAATCATTTTGTCTTTTGTCAAATCCATAGCATGCAAAGCACCTGCTAATACAGCTTCTTGACCATTATATAAATGTAGAAATCCTCTTACTTTTTGTTGAATATAGAGTGCTGCAAGTTTGTCTTCAAACTTTCTCCAAAGTAGCATATCTTCATACCACTTCAAATAAACTTCTTTTGTTACTTCTTTCATTTGATACTTTAATAAAGTTTTATTGTTTTAAATTTAGAATACAACGCAAAAAAGTTCACTCACACACCATTTTGCGAAAAGCAAAAATAAGACATTCCGAGTAAAACTAAAATTTAATAAGCAGTTTTTATTTTATTTATAAAAACTTTTTATCAAACATGAATGGTAATAAATTTTTTAGAGAATCAGATTTGTAAATTACACCTGTTTCGCCCATAAAAAAGATTTCTATAGGAGTATCTTGTTTAATTTCATATTCTGCAATTGATTGTCTACAAGAACCACAAGGAGGTATTGGGGTTGAAGTTAAATTTGTGTCTGAAGCAGCAGAAATTGCAATTTTCAAAATTTTAGCTTCTGGATAAATAGCACCTGCTTGAAATATTGCCACTCTTTCTGCACAAAGTCCAGAAGGATAAGCTGCGTTTTCTTGATTTGAACCTAAGACGATTTTATTATTATCTAAGAATAATGC
>JAYTVI010000150.1:0-16016 GCA_043744095.1 Flavobacterium sp. | reverse complement strand
AGTTGCAATTTTAGAAATCAATCGTTCAAGATCTGAAATTTGCTTTATCTGATGTTGTATCTTTTTTAAAACATCTTGATTTTCTTTTAAATAAGAGACAACTTCGTGACGGTTTCTAATTTTATTACAATCTTTCAAAGGCAAAGCCAACCAACGTTTTAGCAATCTGCTTCCCATTGGCGAAAGGGTTTTGTCTATAACATCCAATAATGTAACTGCATTGGGATTGTAACTATGATAGAGTTCGAGGTTTCTAATAGTAAAACGATCCATCCAAACATAGGCATTTTCTGCAATACGCTGAATTGAAGTTATGTGTTGAATTTTGTTATGTTGGGTTTCAGACAAATAATATAAAATGGCACCAGAAGCAATTATTCCGTCTTGCAATTCTTCTATTCCAAAACCTTTTAGAGAAATAGTTTGAAAATGATTTGTAAGAGTTTCTTGAGCATAATCTTCTTTATATATCCAATCTTCTAAATAAAAATGATGAAAATCTTCACCAAAAATTTCACGGAAATCATTTTTATTTTGTTTCGCAACTAATACTTCGCTTGGTTGAAAATTTTGCAATAATTTATCAATATAATCTTCATTTCCTTGTGCGGTGAGAAATTCACCTGTTGAAACATCTAAAAATGATATTCCAATATTTTTTTTTCCAAAATAAATGGATGCTAAAAAATTATTTGATTTAGATTGAAGCACTTCATCATTCATTGAAACTCCTGGCGTAACTAATTCTGTAACACCACGTTTTACAATAGTTTTTGTCATTTTAGGATCTTCCAATTGATCACAAATTGCAACACGAAGTCCAGCTTTTACTAATTTTGGCAAATATGTATTCAAAGAATGATGTGGAAATCCTGCTAATGCAGTTTCGGTTTCAGAACCTGCTCCTCTTTTTGTCAATACAATTCCAAGTATTTTTGATGCTCGAATGGCATCTTCACCAAAAGTTTCGTAAAAATCTCCAACACGAAACAACAAACAAGCATCGGGATATTTCCTTTTTATCTCATTATATTGTTTCATTAATGGGGTTTCCCTAACTTCTTTTTCTTTTGACACTTATAAAATTGGATTAAAATTTATAAAAAAAACGAACAGCGAATTTAAAAATTTTAAACTGAAATTGATGCTTTAGAAAAATTTAAATTAATTTTAAGAAAAAATTATAATCTAGTTTCAATTTTTTATATAGATTTGTCTAATAATTTAACTTAAACAATAATGAAAAAAATATTTTTATTAGCAATGTTGGTTGTTTTGGGCGCATCTGTAAGTAACGCACAAACAAAAAAGAAAACAAAAAAGAAAGTAACTACAACTAAAGTTGTTTCTGCTCCTGTAGTAGCAAAAGTTGAAACTACTAAAGTTGATGGTGCGGGAATGGTTTTTGAAAATGAGACAATCGATTACGGGACAATTCCTCACAATGCTGATGGAAAACGTGAATTTGCATTTACAAACAATGGAAACAAACCATTAATTATTACAAATGCGACAGGATCTTGTGGATGTACTGTTCCAAGTTTTCCTAAAGAGCCTATTGCTCCTGGAGCAAAAGCTGTTATTGGTGTAAAATATGCTACTGATAGAGTTGGTGCATTTACAAAAACGGTAACTGTAACTTCTAATGCAGAAGGTCAGGCTTCTAAAGTACTTACTATCAAAGGAACTGTATTAGGTGATGATACTCCTAAAGAAACTCCAAAAGGATAATATACTTTATTCTTAAATAAACATAAAGGCTTCCTACTTCAGGAAGCCTTTTTTGTAAACTACCTTTATATAAATAAATGCGAAAATTAGAAAATAGCGAATTAGTCAGAAAATCAATAGGAGATTTTAAGGAGGCAAAAAAAACACCTCTTATTATTATTTTAGATGATATTCGAAGTTTGAATAATATTGGTTCTGTTTTTAGAACATCAGATGCTTTTCTAATAGAAAAAATCTATTTGTGTGGTATAACAGCAACTCCTCCTAATAAAGAAATTCACAAGACAGCTCTTGGCGCTACTGATACTGTAACCTGGGAACATCAGGAAAATGTAATTACTGTTATAGATAAATTAAAAAAAGAAAATGTTCGAGTATTTGCAATCGAGCAAGTCGAAAATTCGATTTTTTTACAAAATTTCACAATTGATAAATCTCAAAAATACGCTATCGTTTTTGGCAATGAAGTTTTTGGAGTAAACCAAAAAGCTATAGAAATATGTGATGGAACTATCGAAATACCTCAATTAGGTACAAAACATTCTCTAAATATTGCAGTGAGTGCAGGAATTGTAGTCTGGGATTTGTTTCAAAAAATGAATTATGTAAATTCTTAATTCTAATTGATTTTGTTTTTTATTTCGTTTAAAATAAAAACATAATCTTCTTGATTTTTCACAAAATCTTTTTCAGAAACATCTATAATCAAAACATTCAAATCGGTTTGTGATTTTATATAATCGAGATAACCTCTATTGATTTTATCTAAATATTCAGCTGGAATTTCTTGCTCGTAACTTCGACCTCTAATTTTTATATTTTCTAATAACCTTTCAGTATTTTGATATAAATAAATATATAAATCTGGTTTTGGCATTTCTTTATATATAATTTCGAATAATTTTCTGTACAATCGATATTCGTCTTCTGTAAGTGTGACTTTGGCAAAAATCAAAGATTTAAAAATATGATAATCTGCAATTATAAAATCTTTAAAAAGATCAAATTGTGCTAAATCATCAGATATTTGTTGGTATCTATCTGCAAGGAAAGACATTTCTAACGGAAAAGCATAACGACTTTGGTCTTCATAAAACTTGGGCAAAAAAGGATTGTCAGCAAAGCGTTCTAGAACTGTTTTTGCATTAAAATCTTCTGCAATTCTTGTTGTTAATGTGGTTTTTCCTGCGCCAATATTTCCTTCTATTGCAATATAATTAAACCTATCTAAAGCTATATCCAACAAAGGAGCATCAAGTTTTTGAACCACTTTACAATTACTTTTATCCTCAGATGCTTTTAATAATTCTGGTAAATATTTTTGCAAAATTGGATGTCTCCAATCTAAATTTAAATCTCGCATGGGCAACAAAACAAACATTCTATCCTGCATAAAAGGATGCGGAATTTGCAAATTTTCTGAAGCAATAATATCTTCATTAAAAGTAATTACATCAATATCTATAATTCGAGATTGATATCCTTTATCTTGATTTCTGATACGTCCTAACTGTTTTTCAATAGCAAGAACTTGAGATAAAATAGTATCCGCATCACTATTAGTATTCAAAACCAAAGCACAATTATAAAAAGCGTCACTCTCAAAACCCCATGCTGCAGTTTCATAAAGTTTAGAAACTTTTACAATTGTTCCTACTTTATTGTGAATAGAAGCAATGGCTAACTGTATGTTTTCTAGCCTATTGCCAATATTGCTTCCTAATGATAAAATGACTTGGTGTTGCGTACTCATATTAATCACAAATAAAGTAAAAGAATTTTAGAATAGAAGTATATTTGCACCAACTGTTAATAAATTTATTTTACAACTAAATTGTAACATATCTAATACAATTTTAACATATAAGTAAAACTATGATTATGAGATTTTTAGGAAACGTATTGGCCACTATTGTTGGTTTGTTTATTTTTTGTATGCTTTTTTTCTTTTTTGTACTATTGATAGGAGCCATTTTTGGTGGTGCTTCTGATGTAGCCAATGTCGAAAAAAATTCAGTTATTGAGTTAGATTTATCTAAAGTTTCTTTAGACTATGCCGGAAAATTTAATTATAAAGAATTTGATTATTTTGAATCTAACCACGATGGTTTGTTTGATGTTATATATGCCATAGAAGAAGCAAAATCTGATGACAAAATCAAAGGAATTTCTATTTTGAATGACAATTCAAATCTTGGAATGGCGCAAATTAAAGTTTTGCGAAAAAGTTTAGAAGATTTTAAAAAATCAGGGAAATTTGTTTTCGCCTATGGCAATACTTTTTCTCAAAAAGAATATTACCTCAACTCTGTTGCAAATACTATTTATTTAAATCCAGTTGGCGAAATGGATTTTAAAGGACTTTCATCAGAACTTATGTTTTTTAAAGATTTTGAAGATAAATCTGGAATCAAAATGGAAGTTATTCGTCACGGAAAATATAAAAGTGCCGTAGAACCTTTTCTAGAAAACAAAATGAGTGATGCCAATAGAGAACAGATTACTGCATTATTAAATTCGCTATGGAGTACGGTAGTTAATGATATTTCAAAAAGTAGAAACATTTCAACTTCTAGATTAAATGAAATTGCAAACGGGCTTCTAGCTCGAACTCCAGAAATGGCAAAAGAAACAAAACTTGTAGACAAAGTGGTCTATGAAGATGTATACCATAGTGATATTAGAAAAATATTAAAAGTTGATGAAGATGACGATTATGAAAAAATTTCTATTTTAGATTATGCTAGAAATGTTGCAACAACTACAAATAACTATTCAGAAAAAAATAACATTGCAGTAATTTATGCTCAAGGCGAAATTGGAAATGGTGAAGGCGATGTCAATATGATAGGTGAAGGTTCTATGCGTAGATCATTGCAAGAAGCAAGAAAAGATGACAAGATAAAAGCTATTGTATTAAGAATTGATTCTCCTGGAGGAAATGCATTGACTTCTGATTTAATTTGGCGAGAAATTGAAATTACAAAAAAAACAAAACCTGTGATAGTTTCTATGGGCAATCTAGCAGCATCTGGAGGATATTATATTGCTTGTAATGCTGACAAAATTTTTGCTGAAGAAAGCACCATAACTGGTTCAATTGGTGTTTTTGGAATTTTACCCAACTTTACTCAACTTACTACCAAAATTGGCATAAATGTTGAACAAGTAAATACCAATACCAATGCGGCCGGATATAGTGTTTTCTCGCCATTGACAGATAATTATAAAGCTTTTGCACAAGAAGGTGTAGAAAAAATATACAACACTTTTGTAAATCGCGTAGCTACAGGTAGAAAAATGACATTTGCTCAAGTAGATGCTATTGCTCAAGGTAGAGTTTGGTCTGGTTCTGAGGCGATAAAAAATGGTTTGGTTGATAAAATTGGCGGTCTAGATGATGCTTTAAAATATGCTGCAAGTGTTGCTAAAATTAAAGAATATAAAACAATGACGTTTCCTATTTATGAAAAAGATTTTCATGATTATTTATCAAATCTTGGTGTACCGTTTATGAAAACAAGAGAAAGTATTATCAAAAACGAAATTGGTAATGACAACTATAAAATTATTGAGCAAATTAGAAACGCACAAGCTAGAAAAGGAGTACAAGCAAGCTTACCTTTTGAAATAAATATTAAATAATAGCATCCTAATTTTATAAAAAATACGTTTAAAAAATAAAAAACTATCAAATATGGTTAAGAAAATTTTTATAGGTCTTGGCGTTTTTATTCTTTTAGTAGTGGTTTCTTTATTTGCAATCCCTTATTTTTTTAAGGATCAAATAAAAGCCAAAATAACAGAAGCAATAAACGAAAAAGTAGATGCCAAAGTTTCTTTTGCTGATGCTGATTTGAGTTTGTTCAAAAGTTTTCCGCAAGCAAATGTTTCAATCGATAAACTATTGATACTTAATAAAACTCCTTTTGAAGGTGATACTTTGGTTTCTTTAGGTGAATTAAATCTTGAAATGTCTATTAAAGAATTATTGAAAGGTAATGAAGAAACAATGAAAATTGACGCCATTTCAACCGTAAACGGATTGATAAACATTATTTTTAATAAAGATGGCGTTGGAAATTTTGATATTGCTTTAAAAGATCAAAAAGAAGATGATGCTAAAAGCAGTCCTCTATCTTTAAAAATCAAAGAATATAAAGTTAAAAATTTAAGATTCAAATACTTTGACGAAAGTTCTAAAATAAAAATGACTCTTGACAGCATCAATCATAATGGAACTGGAGATTTTGCTGCGTCAAAACTTGACTTGGTTACAACCTCTACTGCCAAAATATCTTTGTTTATGGACAAAGTAAATTATATAAAAAATATTTCCTTGACGCTTGATGCCGTTTTAGGAATAGATTTAGAAAACAGCAAATATACTTTCAAAAAAAACAAAGCTTTAATTAATAAATTACCTCTAGAATTTGATGGCTTTATACAATTAGTAGAAAAAGGGCAAGAATATGATTTGAAATTTAAAACACCCACTTCTAGTTTTCAAAACTTTTTGGGACTTATTCCTTCTGCCTACTCAGGAAGTATGAAAGATGTAAAAACCACAGGAGATTTTACTGTTGCTGGTTTTGCAAAAGGTTTATATTCTGACACAACAGTTCCTAAATTTAATTTGAATATTGCTTCAAACAATGCTTCTTTTCAATATCCTAATTTACCAAAAGCTGTACAAAATATCGTAATAGATACAAAAATTATCAACGAAACTGGGTTACTAAATGATACTTATGTCAATCTTGACAAACTTTCTTTCAAAATTGATCATGATGTTTTTAATGCCAAAGCTACTATCAAAAATATTTCTATAAATCCTTTGGTTGATGCACAATTGAAAGGAATTATCAACTTAGCAAATGTTTCAAAAGCCTATCCAATTCAATTAAAAACACCTCTTTCTGGAATTTTAAATGCCGATGTTCTCACCAAATTTGATATGCAATCTGTTGAAACTAGTCAATACGAAAAAATGCAAAATTCTGGTAATATGACCTTAACTGGTTTTAAATATGTTGATGACACCAATAAAGCAATGAACATTAATAAAGCCATTGTTCAGTTTACAAATACTCGAATTAATTTGCAAGAATTAGATTTGACAACAGGAGAAACAGATATGAAGGTCAATGGTATTCTTGATAATTTTTATGGTTTTATGTTCAAAAATCAAGAGTTAAAAGGTAACTTCAATATGCAATCAAACCAATTTGCTGTTGCTGATTTTATGTCAACTGAAACTCCAAAAACAAACGAAAAACCTAAAGATGCTGTAAAAATTCCAGCATTTTTAAATTGTACTTTAATTGCAAAAGCCAATACTGTTTTGTATGATAATTTGCTATTAAAAGAGGTTTCTGGAAAAGTAATTATTAAAGACCAAAAAGCAACTTTAGAAAATGTAAAAACGTCAATTTTTGGAGGGCAAATCGCTGCAAATGGTTCGGTTTCTACAAAAGAAAAAACACCCGTTTTTAATATGAATTTGGGATTGAATGCTGTAGATATTCAACAAACATTTACCCAATTAGAAATGTTGAAAAAAATAGCACCTATTGCTGGAGTTATAAATGGAAAACTGAATTCTAACATAAAAATATCTGGAAATCTTGATGCCAAACAAATGACTCCAGATTTAAATACAATTTCTGGTGATTTGATTGGACAATTGCTTTCTACAACTGTAAATCAGAGTAATTCGGAATTATTAAATAAACTAGATGAGAATGTTTCGTTTTTAGATTTAAAAAGTTTGAATTTAAATGACCTTAAAACGGCATTAACTTTTAAAGATGGCAAAGTAAATGTGAAGCCTTTTGATATAAAATATAAAGATATTAAAGTTAATGTTGGTGGTCAGCATGGTTTTGATCAGAACATGAATTATAATCTTAAGTTTGATGTGCCTGCAAAATATCTTGGTACAGAAGCCAACAAACTCATTGCAAAGCTTACACCAGCAGAAGCCAATAAACTTGAAAACATTCCAGTAAATGCTATACTTTCAGGAAATTTTAAAAACCCGAAAGTAAACACTGATATGAAAAGTGCAATTACAAATCTGACAACTCAACTGGTAAAACAGCAAAAAGACAAATTGGTAAAACAAGGCACAACTGCCCTAACTGATTTGATTAATAAAAACAAAAAACCAGGCGATACAACCAAAACTGTTATACCTACCACTAAAGAAGAAATTAAAGAAAAAGCGAAAGAGGAAGTGAAAAATAAAGCAAAAGACTTGTTGAATGGCTTTTTTAACAAGAAGAAAAAAGAATAAAAATATTTAAAAACCCTTTCATTGAAATATATTGAAAGGGTTTTTTTATTATAAATTTATGCTTACTACATAACCTTCAGAACTTCGTATATTAAAAACAGTACCATTGTCAAACAGTAAGTATTGCCCTTTTATTCCAGTGAGAATCCCTTTGAAATTGGGTGTTTTATCAAGACTCAAACTTGTTACTTTTTTTGGATATTCTAGTACTGGATAATGCATTTCATACAAGTCATTTTTCTCAAAATGATAAAACTCTTGAACTTCTTTGGGCAAATAATTTTGCAATTTCAATTTTTCTTGAACCAAGTCAATATCTACAATATCATTGGTAAGCATTTTTCGCCAATTGGTTTTGTCTGAAAAGTAATTTTTGAGAGCCACTTCTGTTATTCCAGCCAAATATCTATTAGGTACTTCTACAATTGACAATGCTTTTTCTGCACCTTGATCAATCCATCTTGTTGGAACTTGTGTTTTTCTTGTTACTCCTACTTTTACTTCGCTAGACAATGCCAAATAAACAATATGTGGCTGCAACTGCACTTTTTTTTCGTACCCTAAATCTCTGTCTTCTATGTCTAAATGAGCCGTACTCAATTCTGGTTTCATAATCCAATCTCCAACTGCAGCGCTAGAATAAAAACAGTCGTAACAAAATCCTTGTCTGAAAATTTTTTTCTTTTTTTGACAGTTCAAACATTGATATCCTTCAAATTGTATGGATATTTCTTTGTTTAAAACCTGATTCAAATTCAAAAAACTATTTTCAAAAACCAGATAATATTGAATCGGATTTCCAAATTCGGTCTGCATTTTGGTTAGAACTCCTTCGTAAGTCATTTTGAATTTTTTTTTAGTATTTTTTTTTAGTATTTTTGGTAAAGTTAGAAATCAAAAGTCAAAAAACCTAAATCAAAAAATGCCACTACCAATAATCAATTCAATTGCTTCTTGGGTATTAAAACAACGCATTCATCAAATAGAGTTGTTTTTAAAATACCCACACGAAGTACAAGAAGAATTACTGATGAATCTTATTCGATCATCAGAAAACACTACTGTTGGTAGAAAATATGACTATTTATCAATAAAATCATATCAAACGTTTACCGAAAGAGTACCTATTTCAAGCTATGAAGAACTTGAACCTTTAATAGAATTGACAAGGCAAGGTGAGCAAAATGTTTTTTGGAACACACCAATAAAATGGTTTGCAAAATCAAGTGGTACGACAAATGCCAAAAGCAAATTTATACCTGTAAGCACAGAAGCACTAGAAGATTGTCATTATAAAGGAAGCAAAGATTTATTGTGTTTGTATTTGAATAATAATGAAAGCTCTGAACTCTTTATTGGAAAAAGTCTCCGTTTGGGCGGAAGTTCTCAAATTTATGAAAACAACAATACTTATTTTGGTGATTTGTCAGCAATATTAATAGAAAATATGCCTATTTGGGCAGAATTCAGCAGTACTCCGAGCAATAAAGTTTCTTTGATGAGCGTTTGGGAAACCAAAATTCCAGCTATTATCCGTGAAGCCAAAAACGAAAATGTAACCAGTTTTGCTGGCGTTCCGTCTTGGATGCTTGTATTAATGAATAAAGTTTTGGAAGAATCTGGTAATGATAACTTATTTGATATTTGGCCCAATCTCGAAGTATATTTTCATGGAGGTGTAAGCTTTGATCCGTACAGAGAACAATTCAAAAAAATATTACCAAAAAATGATTTCAAATACTATGAAATTTACAATGCATCGGAAGGTTTTTTTGCTATTCAAGATCTCAATAACTCTAGCGAATTGTTGTTAATGTTAGATTATGGTATTTTTTACGAATTTATTCCTATGGATGTTTTTGGTTCGCCAAACCAATATGCAATTAGATTGTCTGAGGTTGAATTACATAAAAATTATGCAATTGTTATCACTACAAATGCAGGATTGTGGCGGTATTTAGTTGGTGACACTGTTCGTTTTACTTCGTTAAATCCATATAGAATAAGGGTTACAGGCAGAACTAAACATCATATTAATGTTTTTGGAGAAGAATTGATGGTCGAAAATTCTGATGCAGCAATTGCAAAAACCTGTGAATTGACTCATACTGAAGTTGTGGATTATACAGTTGCTCCTATTTTTATGAAAGATAAAGAAAAAGGTGCACACGAATGGATGATTGAGTTTAAGAAAAATCCAGACAATTTGGTAGAGTTTCAAAAAATACTCGATGAAACGTTGCAATCGTTAAATTCTGATTATGAGGCAAAAAGATATAATAATATGACTTTAAATCCGTTAGTAATAAATATTGCAAGGTCAAATTTGTTTTATGATTGGCTAAAAGAAAATGACAAATTAGGTGGTCAACATAAAATACCGAGATTATCTAACCAAAGAGATTATCTAGAACAATTGAAAAATATGCAAACGATTTTTAAAAGTTAAAAAATGAAAAAATTAATCCTGCTTTTTGTTTTAATCGGTTTTTTTACTTCTTGCGGACCACATCGATTGAGTTGTGGACCTAGAGGAATTTGTGAAACGAAAATCGAAAAAAATTCGTTCAAAAAAAATTCTTAAAATTAACTAAATTTTACTGTAACAATTTTTGATTTTGTATGTCTGATAAGTAATCATTAATCAAAATCAAGCAAAATGAAATCAGTACTTCTCGCAATTAGTTTTCTCTTGACGCATACACTCCCGGCTCAAGACACAAAGACAGAAAAATTATCTACCAGTCAAGATTCTATCAAAAAAAATGAACTTAAAATAGTTGCTGTTTATGGCAACAAAAAACAGTTTGTAAAAGTAGAGTCAGACAAAACTATAGTAAATATTAAAGACAACCCTATGTTAAGTACTGGTAGTGCTTATGATGCTGTAAAAAAATTACCAGGAATTATTGCAACTCCAACTGGTGGTTTGACTCTTAACGGAAAAGGAATTAACATCTATATTGATGGTGCTCCTAGTACTTTGAGTGGAACCGATTTGGAAAATTATTTATCTTCTTTACCTGCGAATGCAATAGAGAAAGTGGAGCTTATCTATAATCCAGGTGCTTCTTTTGATGCCAATTCTAGTGGTTCTATCATTAATATAATTACTAGCTCTAAACGATTGAAAGGTGTAAACGCCAATTTTAATATTAATTATAATTTTAATAAATATCAAAAACCAAGTCCACAAATTTTGCTAAATGGAAAAGAGAAAAATGTAAGCTGGCAAACAATGCTTGGGTATAATTATATTGATAGCGAAACACTTCAAAAAAACAATCAAACTTTTACCGCTTTCAATCCTGTTAAAAAATTAAATCAAGTAAATGATATGGTAAACACCAACCGAAATCTTTATTTTAGAGTTGGAACTAATTATAAATTAAATTCAAAATCAAATTTACTTTTTAACTATAACGGAAATTTTGCCAATGACCGAAGTGTTTTTGAAGCATCAACTATCGGTGATAATATCAACTATCTAAATCAAGGAATAAACAAAAACAAGAATAACAATCACGAAATCAGTTTGCAATATAAAACCAAACTAGACACACTAGGTAGAACTTTAGACATTACCGCTTTTAGCAATCTTTTTGATAAAAAGCCAGTAACAAAATCGAATGCTTTTGAACAATTATCGTATACAAATTCTTTTAACAATGCCAATTTAGATTTTAATCTGAACAATTATTATGTCAAATATGATTTTGCATTTCCGTTTGAAAAAACTAAGTTCTCTATCAATACTGGAGGAAAATTTAATGTTTTACAAGTAAATGATACAGGTAATTATTTTGCTAATTCTGTAACAAACAATACCATAAATTTTGATTATTCTGAAAACAATTTAGCTTTTTATGCTGAAGCTAGAAAAAAAATTAAAAAGTTTAGTTTCACAGCAGGTTTACGATTTGAAGATTTTAATGTAAAAAGAACAGCTATCAAAGACAATAATCGCATTGATATAAATTTCAAAAACAGTAATTTTTTTCCAAATGTAAGTGCCTTATATGAAATTACTGAAAGTATAAATGTGTCTTCTTCGTATTCTAAGAAAATCAATCAACCTAATTACAATAGTTTAGACCCAAACAATAGTTCGAGTTTCGACAAATATAATTCCTCTCAAGGAGATCCATTATTAGACCCAACCTTTTTTGATAATTTTGAATTTAAAATTTCTGCAATGGATTTTATTCAGTTAGGAATGAATTATACTTCATCAAAAAACAATAATCTTTTTGTGTTTAGTGCAGATGATAATGCAACAGAACCTATAAGTAATCAAACTTTTCAACAGTTTGACAAATTCAATACTTTTAGTGCTTTTTTAAATTTTCCAATTCCGTTAGATTATTTTTTTAAAGGAAAAGCAGAATTTCAAAAAAGAATGAACAACATGGACAAAATGAATTACATTTATATTAGTATCAATTATATAAAATCTGACATAAATGGATATGAATTTCCATATTCCAATAAAGCTATTTGGAATTATGCCGCTCAATCACAATTTATTCTGCCTTGGGGAATTAAAAATTCTATAACCTATTTTATATTACCTTCTGGAAATTGGCAAATTTATAAAGTTACCAAACCAATTCAGCAATTTGATATTTCTTTTAGTAAAGATTTTATGAATAAAAATTTAAAAATTGGGTTACATGCTTTTGATGTTTTCAATTCAAATGAAGTAAATGCATTGATTTCTGGAAAAAATCTTGAAACTTCGTTTTATAAAAAAGATGATTCTAGAACTTTTAGAATTTCATTATCTTATAATTTTGGAAATCTAAAACTGGACAAAGAAAACACAGATATCCAAACCGAAAAAGTAAAAAGTGGTGGTGGCTTTGTAAAATAGACTTAAACAAAAAACCCGTTTTGATATCTCAAAACGGGTTTCTTTATACTTTTATACTACTTATGAAGCAATTTCTAATCGTTTCAATAAATTTCTACTTAGTGTATCATGAGCATAATCTCTATCAATTCTTAAAAATTTCTCATCAGAACTTGGCAAATCATACATAGCATCAGTAAGGATTGCTTCGCATAAAGAACGTAAACCTCTTGCTCCTAATTTGTATTCTAAAGCTTTATCAACAACAAAATCTAATGCATCTTCTGTTATTGTAAACTCTACATCATCCATTGCAAATAATTTCTGATATTGCTTGATTAAAGCGTTTTTAGGTTCTGTCAATATCGCTCTTAATGTTTCTCTATCAAGAGGATCCATATGAGAAAGTACAGGCAAACGACCTATAATTTCTGGGATCAACCCAAAATCTTTAATGTCTTTAGGTATAATATATTGCAACAAATTGTCTTTGTCAATATTATCAACATTTTTAGATGTGCTATAGCCAACAGCTTGACGATTTAATCTTTTTGAAATAATACGTTCAATACCATCAAAAGCACCGCCAGCAATAAAAAGAATATCCTTAGTGTCTACTTCTACGAATTTTTGATCGGGATGTTTTCTTCCTCCTTTTGGCGGAACATTAACTACAGTTCCTTCTAATAATTTCAACAAAGCTTGTTGAACTCCTTCTCCAGAAACGTCTCGAGTTATAGATGGATTGTCACTTTTTCTAGCAATTTTATCAATTTCGTCAATAAAAACAATTCCTCTTTCTGCTTTTGTTACATCATAATCTGCAGCTTGTAGCAATCGAGTTAGGATACTCTCAACATCTTCACCAACATAACCTGCTTCAGTAAGTACCGTTGCATCGACAATTGCTAAGGGAACATCTAACATTCTTGAGATAGTTTTGGCAACCAAAGTTTTTCCTGTTCCTGTTTGTCCTACCATTATAATGTTGCTTTTTTCTATTTCAACATCATCGTGTAATTGTTGTTGCATTAATCTTTTGTAGTGATTGTATACTGCAACCGACATTACTTTTTTGGTTTGGTCTTGACCAATAACATATTGATCTAAAAAAGCACGAATCTCTTTTGGCTTCTTTAATATCAAGTCTGCTACTAGTTTTGTATTTCCGTTGGTTTTTAATTCCTCAAGAACAATACCGTGTGCTTGTTCAATGCATTTGTCACAAATGTGAGCATTGATTCCAGCAATTAAAAGATTGGTTTCTGGCTTTTTGCGACCACAAAACGAACAATCTAATACTTCTTTTGCCATTTTTTTATAGTTTGTAGTAAATACTGTTTTTTTAATGAAACATTTTTACTCAATTATCGTCTTAAAACTTCATCAATCATACCATATTCTTTTGCCTCATCAGCAATCATCCAGTAATCACGTTCGCTATCTTTGTGTACTTTATCAAAAGTTTGACCTGAATGTTTTGAAATTATCTCATACAATTCGTCTTTTAGTTTCAACATTTCACGAAGATTGATTTCCATATCAGTTGCAACACCTTGTGCGCCACCAGATGGTTGGTGAATCATTACTCTTGAATGTGGCAATGCCGAACGTTTTCCTGCAGCACCTGCACATAATAAAACTGCACCCATTGATGCTGCCATACCTGTACAAATTGTTGCAACATCTGGCTTGATGTATTGCATCGTATCATATATTCCTAAACCAGCATAAACACTTCCTCCTGGAGAATTCAAATAAATTTGAATATCTTTTGATGCATCAGCACTTTCTAAGAAAAGCAATTGTGCTTGAACAATATTGGCAATTTGGTCATCAATACCTGTTCCTAGAAAAATAATTCTATCCATCATCAAACGAGAAAAAACATCTAGTTGAGAAATATTCAACTGACGTTCTTCGATGATGTAAGGTGTCATTCCTGTTGGTGTCATAGCATTTACGATTTTGTCGAAATACATATTGTTTACACCGTGATGTTTTGTAGCAAATTTTTTAAATTCCTTACCGTAATTCATTGTATAGTATCCTTTTTTTGAGCTTTTATAAAATAGTTGAGCGCCAAATTTTCATTCGACGCTCAAAGGTAATAATTTTTTTTAATCTATTCGCCGTATGAAGCTGCAATAAATTCTTGATAGGTTACTTCTTTTGTTTTTGCATTGACTTTTTCTTTAAAAATTTGCAACATTTTTTCGCTTGCTACTTGTTGAGAAAGACGACGCACTTCTTCTTGATTTGATAAAACTCTTGCAACAATTCCTTCAACTTCTTGATCAGTTGGATTCATTTGACCAAATTGCGCCATTTGTTGACGAATTGCATTAGTTGTAAATGATTTTAAATCTTCAAAATTAATTTGAATATTACTCTGTGCTAATGCTTTTCCTTCAATCAATTGAAAACGCAATCCTTTTTCAGATCTTTCAAATTCTGCTGCTGCTTCTTGTGGAGATAATTTTTTTTCTCCAACAGTTTGTAGCCATTTTTTTAGAAATTCAGAAGGCAAATCAAATTTGGTGTTGTCAATTAAAAAATTGGTAACATCTGCTAATAATTTTTGATCTGCTTGTTGCTCAAATTGTTTTTCGGCGTCTTCTTTGATTTTTGCTTTCAACTCATCTAAAGTAGCTACATTTCCTTCTCCAAAAAGTTTGTCAAATAATTCTTGATTTAACTCGGCCAATTCGGTTCCGTTTATACTTTCAATTGTAAAATCAACATCTACTTCAAGTCCGTGAACATCATCGTGGGCAACTTTCATTACGTCCATCAATTGATGATCGTCTTCAAACAATCCTTTTGTGTTAACTGTAACAATATCTCCAGCTTTTTTTCCAACAAATTTGTTTGAAGTTGCTTTGTCTTTAAAAATTGATAAAGTAAAAGTAGCTTGTGCATTGATTCCTTTTTCTTCGTTAACAAAAACCCCTGTAATATCACTATTTTCAGCAACAATTTCTTGCGGAATTGGCGTTCCGAATTGTTTCTGAATGCGAGTTACTTGCTCGTCTATTAACTTATTGTCAGCAATAACTATATATTTTATTATGTCGTTTTTTGCTTGTAAATCTAATTCAAAATTTGGCGTAAGACCTATTTCGTATTGAAAAG
>JAYTVI010000149.1:0-4413 GCA_043744095.1 Flavobacterium sp. | reverse complement strand
TACATACTTCCACATATAGTCTGTGTCAGATAAAACGGCAACTACTGCTTCTTGTGTAAAAGTTGTAAAGTTTTTTGGATTTCTAATTTTTGAAATTTGCAAAATGTTTTCTGCACTTGCTATTAAATATCCAGCTCTAAAATTGGCCAATGCAAATGCTTTTGAAAAAGTTCTAGAAACAAATAGATTTGGGTGTATGAGTACATAATTACTCATTGTTTGCCCATAAAACTCATAGTAAGCTTCGTCAATCAAAAATATTGTATCAGGAAAACTTACTATTAAATCAAGTAAGTATTCTTTATCTAAAACGTTTCCGGTTGGGTTATTAGGATTGCAAATATATACTAATGAAGGTGTTAACTCTTTAATTCTATTTTTGAAAGCAACTTTATCTAATTCAAAACTATCTGAATAATCATAATAGAAAATTTGTGCTCCTTGTGATTCGCAAGTAAGTCTAAAATTATCATAAGTTGGTCCAAGAATTAAAATTGGGTCACCAACGCCAACAAACATTCTTATCAAATATTCGTGTAGAGAATCTGAACTTGCAAAATATTGAATGTTCTCTTCAGGTAAAGAGGTATAAGTTGATAACAATCCTAAAAGTTCAGCATTGTGTGTACTTGGATAAAGATAATAAACCTCTTGCTGGTTTACAATTTTATTTAATCTTTCATTCACTAAAGGTGAAGGTGGAATTGTTGCTTCGTTCCAATCTAATTTTAGCATTTTTTTTCTTTCATCCGAAGATACTTCCCATATTTTATGCGAAGCAACTTTGTATGGAGAAAGGTTTCTCAAATATTTATTTATAAATCTCATACTTTTATTTTATAATTTTTGCCAAAGAAACGGTGTCCATAAATTGTACATCAGGCCAACGAGTGGTTATTTCATTAAGCAATTGATCGAAAAGTTTTAAATTTTTGTCTCTATTTTCAGAATGCAAAGTACCACAAAAATTTATTCTGTGCATAGAAATAATTGCGGGTTTATTCCAAAAAAAAGAGGCTTGTATTTGTTTTAAACAATCATTAACAACATTACTTTTGTTTGAATCTGAAAGTAAACTTGGTTCAAACTGAACATTTCTAACGGTTTGCAATAATCCTGGTTTTGGCCCCGTTTTTTGTCCGTTAAAACGTCGAATCATATTTCGTTTGGTTGTTCCAATAGGTTTTGGCAACAACTGATATTTCATTCCTTGCATATACTCAATACCATTTTCTATAAGCGTTTTATCGAGTTCAGAAGGCCAAATATAATTATTGGTAATAAATGATTTTGAACGGTAACCAAATAATTTTTCGAAAATATTCAACCCATCTTTGATAGATTCTTTCATAAAATCTAGATCAGAAAGAAGGTTATAATCAAAACTTCCTTGTATGCTTTTTGGGTATTTGTTGTACATATCATTACTGATTCCCCAACAACCCAAATTGAATGCTTTTGTAAAAATTGGGTCTTCTTTTTTTAAAACATCTAACCAGAATGGCACATTGACATGTTCTCTACCGTGAAACTGTGGTAGAAAAAGATTGTTTGCAATTCCTTGTTTCCAGATTGATAATGGGTTATTATTTGGGAAAAATCTATCGAATGTGATATCTATAGTTTCATAAAAATATTCTTCAAAATTTGAATTTTTTATTTTCTCAAAATCTGGATTGGCCATCACCGCGTTTGCCGTAATTATTGGATGATTTCCTTTTGAATCTTTATGTTTTTGCAAAACACGAAAAAGCATTTCGATATCTTCTACCGAGCACAAATTATCATATCTACAATAAGGGCTTTTATTTACATCAATTCCACCGTTTAATAAAGCTTGATATACTTCTTTACTTGGCATTCTGATGCTTCCCCAATCGTCAGATTCTATAACAATAATTTTCTGATTAGTACTCCAACCTGAAATATTAACTAAATTATTTGAAATAAATTTGGTGATTTGTTTCATTGCTAATTCAAATTACTTTTTAATATTTCTTCTTCAAATATAAAAGTTGTAATTTTTTTTGCTCCATTTTTATTTAAATGATCTGGTGCTAACCAATCTGAATTTGAGTCAATAATTTTAGAAGAAATCTGAAAATTATTAAGATTGTATAACATATGCTTGCTACCATTTAATAATGTTATCGTATTGATAAAAGGAAGCTCATCTCTGTTCTTATTCGCTCCTGGAAGTTCAATAAGTACTATTTTTATATTTTCTTTCTGACATAAATTAACAATTTTAAGTAAATAAGGATTTTTATAATCTACTTGTTTTGTTACCTTTTTATTATAAACTGAATTGTCTGGAATAACTTTGTTTGTTTGCCATTGTCCTAAAATTAGTTTGGCATTTCTATGGTCTTTAGAAATAATTATTTTTATCAAATCTATTGCTAACCATTGGAAATTAAATAAAGGTGGATTTATTATATTTTTTTTGATACTTGGTTTATAAAAAAAATCTACTTCAGGATTGGAAAACGGTATTTTATTTAAGTAAGAGTTTCCAATTGAAGATGACAAACACAACATTACTGTTTTAGGTTTTTGATTATGTTTAAGATAGTTTTCTAAAATCATTAATGAAGTTGAAATGTGATTTCCGGCTACACTTAAATTAAATGTTTTTATATTATTTTTTGTTAAATATTCTGCATCAATACCATCTAATGCCATACTGTTTCCTAAAACAATAAGATCTAGCTTACTATTTTTAAGTTTAGATATTTCATTTACTTTTTTAAATCCTGGACTAAAACTTAAAAGTATTATTATATAAAGAATATTGAGAAGTAGTACTAATCCTAAAAAAAAAGTGCATTTTTTTATAAATTGTTTCATTAAAATTGAAAATAAATAAAATTATTCTGTTTTCCGCCAAAAAGTAAAATAAATATAACCAATACTGAATATATTATCCATCTTCTAACAATAGATTGAGATGTTTTTGTATTAAATTCAAGACCATGTCTTTTATCACGATGCAACCATTCTACAACTAGTAGTAATAACACCATAAAACAGTGAATTATAAGATATATAACATCTACAGATTGTATGAAAGTTGGTATTTGAAAAATACTTTTAGAAAATATTTTTCCTATTATGTAAAAAGCCTGTTTAATACTATCTGATCTGAAAAATATCCAAGCTATAACCGTAAGAAAAAAAGTGGTTTGAATTTGAATAAATTCTTTAAATGAAGGTAATAATTTGTGCGTTGAAATTATTTCTAAATTATTTCTGTTTTTGTCTAGTAAAAGTAACGGAATAAAATATATAGCATTAAGTAAACCCCAAGCTAAAAATGTCCAATTTGCACCATGCCAAAATCCGCTTACTAGAAAAATAATAAACGTGTTTCTAACTCGCATCCACTTACCACCTTTGCTTCCACCAAGTGGGAAATATAAATAATCTCTAAACCAAGTAGATAATGAAATATGCCATCGTCTCCAAAATTCTGCAATATCTCGAGAGAAATATGGGAATGCAAAATTTCTTAATAGCTCAATTCCGAATAATTTTGATACTCCAAGTGCTATATCTGAATATCCTGAAAAATCACCATAAATTTGAAAAGTAAAAAATAATGCACCTATAAATAAACTGCTTCCATTATGTTCGCCACTTTGGTTAAAAATTTGATTTGCATAAATTGCACAATTATCTGCTATAACTACTTTCTTGAATAATCCCCATAAAACTTGTCTTAATCCATCAATTGCTTGATCATAATTGAACTTTCTTTCTTTTTTAAATTGAGGCAATAAATGAGTTGCTCTTTCTATTGGACCTGCAACTAACAAAGGAAAATAGCTTACAAAAACTGCATAATCTACAAAGTTTCTTTCTGCTATAATTCTTTTTTTATAAACATCAATAATATATGAAAGACCGTGAAAAGTATAAAATGAAATTCCAACAGGTAAAATAACCTTTAGTGTCCAAGGATTTATTACAATTCCTGCATTTGCAATTGCATTAGTTAATTCTGATATAAAAAAATTATAATATTTGAAAAATCCTAAGAATCCTAAATTTATCCCAATACTTATAATTAGCCAAAATTTAGCTCGGACTTCATCTTTTGCTTCTTCAATTTTAAGACCCGAATAGTAATCTAAAAATGTAGAAAATGCCAATAAAAATAAAAATCTCCAATCCCACCAAGCATAAAAAATGTAACTTACTAAAAGAATTAGAAGGTTTTGTTTTTTTATGTTTTTTTGAAATACAAACCAATATAATAGGAATACTATTGGAAGAAAAACGGCAAATTCTATAGAGTTAAATAACATTTCTTAATTAATAAATTTGATTTTTTTATTTAAATATAGATATTAAAGGAATTGGTAAATCTAAAAAAATTGCTGCAATTGGATTACCTAAGATTGTAATAAA
>JAYTVI010000148.1:0-4425 GCA_043744095.1 Flavobacterium sp. | reverse complement strand
TTATTCGTTAGATGAAAAACCCTTAGTAACTTTTAATGTAACAAATACAAATTGTATAAATAAAAGTTTACCTAATCTAATTATAAACCCACAATTTGATATTAAATCTTTGACTTCTCATATTGATAAGTCGTTGATTACACTTACACCTTTAAACGTTACTATACCAAGTACCATTATTGATTTAAGACCTGAACAAAGAATATTTGTAGAAGGTAACATTAAACATAATCCTTTATCTTATACAAAAGAGAATTTCATAGATAAAATTGTAAAGAACGATAAAGGTATAAACTTGCAAATGCCGATTATATTAGATGCTGAATGGTTTGATCAAAATGACATTGAAAAAATACTTAATGGTGGAATAAAAGGTAATGTTGAACATTATATAAAACCTAGAACAGGTTTAACCGTTCAGATGAAAACTTGGGGTAAAAACAATGAAAAAATCTTTACAACTCCTTTTCTTCACAATCATTTAATAAAAAATGGTCATAATATTAGGCACGATGTTTTAAAAAGTCCTTTGGTTATTATAGATCAAATGAAAAGCTTAGGAATACCTACAAGTGTCAGAAGAATTGAACGATATGATGAAGACAAAAAGAATAAATTAGCTAAAATTCCTAATAAACTAATCATACCTTTTTATCTTTACTTCGGTGTAGCTGACTATGGTTTTATCGCTAATGATGACGATTACAGAAAAGACCTTAAAAGTTTTTACGCCAATAAAAAAGGTAGAACTATAACTTTTGATAAACACCTATCCAGTAAATATGTCGGTGATGATAGTAGTTGTGAAACCCCTTTTAAAACCAATTGGATAATAAATATTAATGGTACTGAATTTGTCGTATGGCTTAAATTCATTGATTTAGTAGCAATGTTAGGTAATCGAGGTTTAGATTCAGCTTTTCAAATAGCAGGTGTTGAACAAAAAAAAGAAAAAGACTTAATTAGAGATTATGAAAAATCAGACATGTTAGGTGTTTATATTGATAAACCTTATGAATTTGATAAATATGCAGGAATTGCTGATCTTCAATTAGATGTTTTAATAGATAAAATTATAAATTTAGATAACAAAATTTATGACGATTTTAAATTAGATTATTTGCCAGATACTTATAAACAACCTTCAAAAACCATAGGTTCTAGTGTAGTAAACCTTTTTAACGCAGTTTTAACCGAAAAAATACTAGGAGCCGAATGTCAAAATGTTAAACCTCAAAATCTTGAGTATTTAACAAGTCTAGAAGAAAAAACACCTCTAAAAGACTTAACTTTAAAAGAATACAAAAAAGTTCAAAATAATATTTTTGAAGTTCTTACAAAAGATGCTAGTGCAGAAAGTTTATTGAAATATATAAATCAAGATTTCACCTTTTTACTAGCTAAAGTACAAGCTGGTAGATGTCGTAATAACAAACCTAGTTTTTTTTCTAGCACTTTTTTATCTTATGATATTGATATAAGTGGTTGTTACAATAGAGGAATGGGAATTTTAGATTATCCTTTAGGGACACCTATTATCTTTACTTGTAAAACTAGTAAGAAAAAAGAAAAAATTATTAGTAATGAAAAAATAAAAACAAAAAAAGGTAGTTATAATAAAATTAGATATAGGTTTGAAGTTAATAAACCTGTTGTTTCGTTGGAAACTTTAATAAACCATTTTAATTTAGACGATCCTGAAAAATGTCAATTAGTGGATAATCTATGGTTTTTTAATATTACAACTATGGAAAATTTAAATTATTTTCAAAGTTTAATTCCATCTTTTTACGATACTACTTATGAAAAATACAAATCTAGAAAAATGGATGTTTGTAGTAAAAAGGGTGATTTAGATTTTAACAGTGGTACTATAACCATTTTAGGACATGAAATCATCAATGGAGTCTTAACTAGTGAATTATTGAGGACTATTAAACAAAATAATTCTGCAAAAATTTATCAAGATTTTATCAAAAAGGTTGGTGTAACCGCAGGTGTTTTTTATCCTAAAAATTTAAAATGTGAAAATGTTGATCAAGTTATAGAAAAAAGGATACTTAAAGATAAAAATTGTAATAAAAAGAAAAAAAGAGACTTTGATATTAATATTGAAGGTGTTCAAATTGTTAATGAAAACGATTGCCATGCTTGGACATCATACAATCTAGGCAATTTGATAATCGATAAATTAAGATTTTTTCGTAACCAATATGATAAAGGAACTCCTGAAAATGAGTTCTATAAGTTGATTTCTAACACTATTTATGGTGATCAAGTTTCAAGATTTTTTATAACTTCTAATATAGTTGTAGCCAATAATATAACTGCAACTGTTAGATCGTATATGTGGTTACTTGAAAATTCCTTATTTTTGAATGGTAGTATAACTGACGGCGATGTCGGTTTTTTTCATGAAGCTTTATATCCCACTAATAACAAATATTTTAACACAGCTAAATTACATATAGCCGATTATGAAAAAAATCATACACTTCAAGCTAAAAACATTTGTCAAAAAAAACCTTTAATAAAAGTTGTTTATAATGAAATAAAAAAAGAAATTATTATAAATGATAAAAATTATGATAATAAGGGTGAAGTTGACCAAATAGTATTAGAACGTATAAGCGAACATATAAGATCTGTATTTCCTAATAGTAGTTTATTAACTAAAAAATATCAAGTTTTAGATGAAAAACAAAAAGATGAGATAAGTTATAAACAGATAGAAGGTTTATTTGAACTTGAAATAAAATCTTACAATAATTTTTATGCTCGTAAAAATTCATCAGATTACGTTTTAAATAAAATCATCTTAAAAAAAGACTTATTAAAAGAACAACTAAAAATAGACCAACAAATAAATGTAAATAATAAGTTCTTGGAAGATGATAATTTCAATAAAGATAGTTTAAATAAACATAACACTTTATTAGAAAAACAGAAAAATAATTTTGAGAAAAACTATGTTGCTAAAATAAGATCCCATCGTACTAACCAAAGAATAGATGGTAATTTAAAAACCGAACACACTTCAGTTGAATTAATAACAAATCTAAAAACTGATGAATTGAAGAAAAACATAGTTTTTTTACATAGTATAAATAAAAAGAGTGATTTAAACGATAAGAAGTTAAAGAAAAAATATGAGTCAATTTTAAAGAAGGTGAGAAAGACTGAATTTAAACTAACAAATCAATATAATCAAACAGCACCTGCTACACAATATTTACTGGATCTACATAAAAACCCTGAGAATGTACCTTATCCTACACCGTGTGTTGTAAGAGAAATTTTAAAACCGAATAAAATTAATAATGATCTAAAATATAAAAATACAACCTTAATGATGGGGGATGATATTTTACGAAAAATCATTGTACACCCTTTCGCTACTACTCAATATACATACCTAAATAAAAAACAAAGAGATGGTTGGATTAAAGGTGATAATCAAACAAAAAATATTTATGGTTTAGGATTGTGTATTCATTTTATTAATAAAAATGGGACTATTAATGCAAATAAAATGAACACGACATTTAGAAAATGGATTGAACAAGGTGTTACTAACCCATTACAAAAATTACAAAAAAGTAAGCCTAAAAATCTAAACTCACCAGTAATTCAAACTGTGATAAATACTTCTATAGTGTTAAGTTTAGTTTTCAAAGAGGTTGTGCAAGATGACTATTGGGTTGAATCAGAAGAAGATTATTTTGATTTTTTGGAGTAGATTACCAAGCTAACTAAAAGACTTTAAAAATAACGCTTAGATTATCAACAGTGTCTTTTGAATGTTGACTTTAAAGCTTATTTGACCATTTAGCCATTATTCACCGTTTTTAAAGGTAAAGCTCTTTTTTAGACTGTCAAAATGTCAAAACTATCCTTCTTGTATCCATAGTTAACACTCTCTTTTATAGTGTTAAAAAACCACTATTTATCAGCTTTACAGGTGTGTTTTATACTCATCAATAAACCGTTTAAACTTTGAGACCGTACTAGTACACAGAATTTCTCAATAACCCATCTTATAAACTTCATAAACTTAGAACACATATTCATCTTTTATAGACTGTGGAAACTGTAAAAAATCTATTTTTACACCACAATAAAACCGAACTTTTTTCTCTAATTTAATCTAAAAACCCGAATAATACTGAATTATTCAAAATCATCCTCTAACCTTTATATTATAAGGTGTACAAGGATTATGCTATAATTTCATTTATTTTTTAAAAAAGTCACTTTTTTAAACATCTGCAAACCTAATAAACATAAGGTGTGTAGAGTATTTAATAAAAGTAGTTTTTTCAATTATTGAACAAAATTTGCCGAGACCATTTTTTAAATCTGTCCTCTACATCCCTTTATCTAAAAGGGCTAGAAGGGTGTTTTTTAGAGGTTTAATTTTGCTAT
>JAYTVI010000147.1:0-16132 GCA_043744095.1 Flavobacterium sp. | reverse complement strand
ACTTTTTGCCATGATATAGAAGTTTTAAAGTTTATGGTTTATCAAATTTCAAGTAAATATAAAAAATATCCATTGATTTCGTTACTGAAGTCCAAGTTGTTTTTTGATATAATCTTCAAAAATTGTATCGAAGAGTTGTCGCTGTTCTATATCATCCATATTAAAGAATTTCCAACTATTTGTAGTTGTAGCATCAGCAATTGCAACAAATTTTGAAATGCGTCTTACATTAAAACTATTTCTTTTCGGTTCGAAAGTAACATCTTTGGTTCGGTCTTTTTCCCTTAAAAAGTTGGCTTTAAGTAAAGAAGTATTTGAATCTAATTTGTTTTCATAAAAGTATCGCACAGGATTTTTATAAGAAACTACACAGAAAGTAAGACCTGCAATTTTCCTGATTGCACCATACTCGAAAACAGGATTTACCAATTGCAAACGCATGCGAAATTCTGCATTTTGATAATCGGTATCTAGTTTTTCTAGGAATTTTTCTTGTCCAAATTCAGTGACTATTTTAGGATATGAAAATTTCATAATCGTATCAAAATCCATGTTATAATTGGCGTCTTGAATTTTTTTAGTTGCCACTTTTAGTTGTTCGATAGTTTGGGAGAAAGAGAAGAAAGAGACATGAAGTAGGAGTAGGATATAGGTTTTAGATTTCATCGGAAGTTTTTTTCAAATATAAAAAATCCCCAACTATTTTCGCAACTGGGGATTATTATTTAAGTTTTCAGTAACAGATAACAGACAATTGTTCTTATTCATTCACAAGTACCCATTCTCCTGAGTTGATCATGCTTTCGGCTTTCTTGAATTTCATCGTTTCAGATTTCCCGCTCATAATATGTTTAATCGTGACATTATCATTTCTGTTGATTTTCGGCATGTCACGGACAATCGTTTCGGTAACCTGACGTTGTTGTGATTGCCCAGCTTCACGGTTTTGCGCCGCTACTGTATCGCTATTTGGAACTTCGTCTTTACTGGTTTTATAATTTTCTTTGACTTTAACCTGACGCGCTTCCTGAATAGCTGGAGCATTTTGTTGTGGTAGATCGCCTTTGAATAAAAATGAAATCACTTCTTTATTCACGCCATTCAACATTGAACTGAATAAATTATAAGCTTCAAATTTATAAATTAGCAGTGGATCTTTTTGCTCATGAACCGCCAACTGAACCGATTGTTTCAATTCGTCCATTTTGCGTAAGTGCTTTTTCCAAGCCTCATCTACAATGGCTAAGGTAATGTTCTTCTCAAAATCGGATACCAATTGTTTTCCTTGCGTGTCGTATGCTTTTTTCAAATCCGTTACCACGTTTAACGTTTTGATGCCATCCGTGAATGGAACTACAATGCGTTCGAACTGATTATTTTTGTCTTCATAAACATTCGCAATAATTGGCAAAGCTTCTCTAGCACTTCTTTCTGTTTTTTCGGTGTAGAATTCTAGGGCGGCTTTGTAAACTTTTCCACTCAATTCCATTTCCGTTAATCTTTCGAATTCACTTTCCGTAACCGGCGATGTAATCGAGAAATAACGAATCAATTCGAATTCGAAATTCTTGAAATCATTACTGGATTTATTGCTTTCAACAATCACTTCACTGGTGTCATACATCATATTTGCGATATCCACTTTCAAACGTTCTCCATGTAAGGCATGGCGACGACGTTTGTAAACAACTTCACGTTGGGCATTCATCACATCATCATATTCAAGCAAACGTTTACGAACACCAAAGTTGTTTTCTTCGACTTTTTTCTGCGCACGCTCAATCGATTTGGTCATCATCGAATGTTGAATGACTTCACCTTCTTTAAGCCCCATTCTGTCCATCACTTTCGCCACTCTTTCGGAACCGAACAAACGCATCAAGTTATCTTCCAAAGAAACATAAAACTGCGAACTACCCACATCACCTTGACGTCCGGCACGTCCACGCAACTGTCGATCCACACGACGCGAATCGTGACGCTCTGTTCCTACAATCGCTAAACCACCGGCAGCTTTTACTTCAGGTGATAATTTGATATCAGTACCACGACCAGCCATATTCGTTGCAATTGTTACGACTCCAGATTTACCCGCCTCTTCAACGATTTGTGCTTCTTGTTTGTGCATTTTTGCGTTCAATACGTTGTGGTTTACACCACGCATTTTTAGCATTCTACTCAATAATTCTGAGATTTCAACCGAAGTTGTTCCAATCAAAACTGGGCGACCTTCCTTTGATAATTCCGTTACGTCTTCAATAACAGCATTGAATTTTTCACGGGTCGTTTTATAAATCAAATCTTCTTTGTCTTTTCTGTCCATTGGGCGGTTAGTTGGAATTTCAACCACATCCAATTTATAGATTTCCCAAAGTTCACCGGCTTCAGTTACTGCAGTTCCAGTCATACCAGCTAATTTGCTATACATTCTGAAATAATTCTGTAAGGTAACTGTTGCGAAGGTTTGGGTTGCTGCTTCTATTTTCACGTTTTCTTTGGCTTCAATGGCTTGATGCAATCCGTCGGAATAACGACGTCCGTCCATGATACGACCGGTTTGTTCGTCTACGATTAGGATTTTATTGTCCATAATCACATATTCAACATCTTTTTCGAATAAAGAATACGCTTTCAATAATTGTGTTAAGGTGTGAATACGCTCGCTTTTAATTGAGAAATCTTGGAATAATTTTTCTTTTTCTTCAGCTTCTTTGTCTTTGTCGAAGCCTTGTTTTTCAATGCGGGCGATTTCGGTTCCAATATCCGGAAGCAAGAAGAAGTTTTCATCGGTATCAGACGAAAGGAATTTGATTCCGTTATCGGTCAATTCTACTTGGTTGTTTTTTTCTTCGATGACAAAATATAAAGCTTCATCAATTTTATGCATGTCGCGGTTGTTGTCCTGCATGTATTGATTTTCTGTTTTTTGAAGCAATTGTTTTACGCCTTCTTCACTCAAAAATTTGATCAATGCTTTGTTTTTAGGTAATGCTCGGTATGCTCTAAGCAAATTAAAACCAGCATCTTTCATATTGTTTTCTTTGAACAATCTTTTGGCTTCCGTTAAGAATCCGTTTGATAATTGTCTTTGAAGATTAACAAGATTTTCGATTTTTGGTTTCAATTCATTAAATTCATGGCGATCACCTTGTGGCACTGGACCAGAAATAATCAATGGTGTTCTGGCATCATCAATTAATACAGAATCGACTTCATCGACAATCGCAAAATTGTGCTTGCGTTGCACCAAATCTTCTGGCGAATGCGCCATATTATCTCTCAAATAATCGAAGCCAAACTCATTGTTTGTTCCGTAAGTGATGTCAGCATCATAAGCTCTTTTGCGTTCTGGAGTGTTGGGTTGGTAATTGTCGATGCATTCTACAGACAAGCCATGAAACTCGAATAAAGGTGCTTTCCAGGCGCTATCACGTTTAGCCAAATAATCATTTACAGTTACCAAGTGCACGCCGTTTCCGGTTAATGCATTCAAATATAAAGGCAATGTTGCCACTAATGTTTTTCCTTCACGGGTTTGCATTTCGGAAATTTTTCCGCCGTGAAGCACCATGCCACCAATCAATTGAACATCATAATGAATCATGTCCCAGGTGATTTCTTTTCCTGCGGCATTCCAAGTATTGGCCCAATTGGCTTCATCGCCAACAATGGTAATGTATGATTTTGTAGCTGATAATTCTCGGTCTTTTGGAGTGGCGGTAACGGTAAGTTGGGTATTTTCTTTAAATCGTTTTGCTGTTTCTTTAATCACAGCAAACGCTTCCGGAAGAATCTCGTTGAGTGTTTTTTCAGAAATTTCGTAAGCCTCTTTTTCTAAGGCATCAATAGTAGCGTAGATGTCTTCTCTCTTATCGATGTCTTCGATGCTTTCTACTTCTTGCAACAAGGCATTAATTTTAGCATCTTTTTCAGCGCGAGCCAATTGTATCTTTTCTTTAAACTGTGCTGTTTTTGACCTTAGTTCATTATGGGATAAGTTCGTTAATGTACTTTCTAAGGCTTTGATTTTATTCAGATTTCCTTGCAAAGCTTTGACGTCTTTCTGTGATTTATCGCCTACAAATGTTTTGATAATGCTATTGATGAAACTCATAATGAATGTGTAATTTCTGATTTATAAAGGTGTGCAAATTTAAACAAAAAAAAAGCCTCGTTTGAGACTTTTCATTGGTTTTATTATTTTTTTAATACTCATCCTCATTCCAAAGATAATCTTCGTCGGTTGGATAATCGGGCCAAATTTCTTCCATTGATTCGTATATTTCCCCTTCGTCTTCAATAGATTGTAAATTTTCTACAACTTCTAATGGAGCTCCAGCTCGGATAGCATAATCTATAAGTTCGTCTTTGTTTGCTGGCCAAGGCGCATCACTTAAATAGGATGCTAATTCTAATGTCCAATACATCTTATTTAGATTTTAATATTTGTGCAAAAATAATTTTTTTACTGAAAAATACAAGTAAAAATTGATTTATTTTCAATAATGTGTTAGAACGTGTTGTTAAACAATTGATATTCAACGTGTATATTAATAATCGAATTGTCTATTTTCGCGGAATCCATTTTACTTCATCAGCGTTTAAGTCTGATGACAACTTCCGTGCCAAGACAAAAAGATAGTCAGAAAGGCGGTTGAGGTATTTAATTGTTATTTCGGCAATGTGTTCATTATGACTTAAATGCACAGCTAATCGTTCTGCTCTACGACAAACACATCGTGCAATATGACAATATGACACAGTTGTGTGTCCGCCAGGTAAAACAAAATGTGTCATTTGAGGAAGCGAATCTTCCATTGTATCGATTTCGTTTTCAAGCAATTCGATATCACTTTCTAAAATTCCTAATTTTTGAAGACGTAATTCACCATTTTTCAGTACTTCTTTATCTGGTGGTGTTGCCAAAATTGCCCCAACTGTAAACAAACGGTCTTGAATTTCTATTAGGATTTCTTTATAATGAGCATTCATTTCTTGGTCACGAATAAGTCCAATATAGGAGTTTAATTCATCTACAGTTCCGTAGCTTTCTATTCGCATATGGTCTTTTGGTACTCTTGTTCCGCCAAAAAGTGCTGTAGTTCCTGAGTCTCCTGTTTTTGTATATACTTTCATTTGTTTTTTTATGAAGGTGTAAAATTATTTATTTTACAAATTTAGTTTATTAATTCTATAATTGAAGCTACAAATCGTTGTAGTGATCCATTGCTATAATCAAAATACAAATCGGGTTCTATACATTCTATTTCCATCAGATAAAGCTCATTTTCTATAACAATACCATCTACTCTCGCATACAATAAATCTTCATCAAACGTATTTACAATTTTTTGTGCTTTTGCAATCAAAGCTTTATTCGGTTCTATTGTGGTATATTTTCCGCCAAATTGAACTTGTATTCTAAAATCGCCATTTACAGGTTTTTTGTTGATACAATGAGAAAAAATTTTATTAAAAAACACAAACGAAGTTTCACCAAGGGTTTCAATTTCTGGAAAATATTTTTGAATCAGTAATTCTTTTTCTTTTGCAAAATCGGAATATTGTAGATTTATTTTATCAATTTCTGATTTTTCAAAAAGAGTGGTACTAAACGATCCGCCAGAAAAAGCAGGTTTGATTATTATTTTTTCCCAATGATTTGGAATTATCTCTTTTAGATTTAAAGCATTCGTTTTTTCTATAAAGAAAGTTGGTAATATCGGAATGCCATTATTTTGCAAATTTTTCAAATAGAATTTATGCTTATTTTTATAAATTGTTTCTAGCGAGTTAAGCGTTTTTATTTGAAGAAATTCTATGTGTTTTAACCAATTATTAAATTCAGTTTCTTTTTCGTAATAATCCCAAGTGTTACGAAAAATAAGGTAGTCAAATTGTGTCCAATCTATTGAAGGGTCATCCCATATTGCTGGTGTTGCTTTTATATTATGCTTAGCCAATTCTGGAATTAAAAGTTGGTCAGCAGGAGTTAATTCTGGGAGTTTTTGACAAGTTAGAAGCGCAATAGAGATCATTTTTTATTGATTTTTCGTATCGCTTTCTATCATTCCGTCTTTTAATCGTATCACTCTATGTGCATATTTTGCAATATCTTCTTCGTGCGTTACCAGAATTACAGTATTTCCTTTTTGGTAAATTTCTTCAAAAAGTTTCATAATTTCTTCAGATGTTTTACTATCCAGATTTCCGGTAGGTTCATCTGCCAAAATAATAGAAGGATTGTTTACTAGTGCTCTAGCAATAGCAACACGTTGGCGTTGTCCTCCAGAAAGTTGGTTGGGTTGATGATCCATTCTGTCACCAAGATTTACTTGCTGCAAGACTTCAGTAGCGCGAATATTTCTTTCCGATTTTGAGTAACCTGCATAAACCATTGGCAAGGCAACATTGTCTAGAGCTGTTGTTCTAGGAAGTAAATTAAAGGTTTGAAAAACAAATCCGATTTCTTTATTTCTAATTTCGGCTAAATCATCATCGTGCATTTGGCTAACATCTTTTCCGTTTAGAATATAACTACCAGAAGTTGGAGTGTCTAAACATCCTAAAAGGTTCATTAGAGTTGATTTTCCCGAACCTGATGGTCCCATTAATGCTACGTATTCGCCTTTGTTTATTTCAAGATCAATGCCTTTAAGCACATATACTACTTCGTTACCAAGAATAAAATCACGCTTGATATTTGTTATTTTAATTAATGCATTTTCCATTTCTTAAATAATGAATTTTGGTTAAAAGTATGAAAATAAAATTAATTTATTGTTAGTTGTTTTCTTAGTTATTTCTTATTAAAAAAACATATTTTATGAGTATACCTTAGACAAGAATTGTTACAAATATTTAGGTTCTAATTATAAAATGTTCCTTTTCTTGCTCAATTCTAAAAAAAACAAAACCCCATTGATAAGTATCAATAGTTACAGTAACTTTTGGGTGGTTTTTGATTGTTTCCCAAGCTTCTTCCATAGCTAACGACCAATGTATGTCGTCAAAAATCCAAACAGAATTGTTGGTTATTGTTGGTAAGAGTATTTCAAAATAATCTAATGTTGCTTTTCTAGAATGATTGCCATCAAAATATATCAAATCAAAAATAGAACTTTGAGTTTTACTAGCATTTAAAAAAGTACTAAATTCAGCATTTATTAAAGTAACATTCTGAAGATTGAATTTTTGCAACTGCAACTGACTTTGATTTGCTGTGGCTGCACAACCTTCAACCGTAATGATTTTTGTTTTTGGGTTTCCTAAAGATAATGCAGCAGTAGCCAAACCAAGAGAAGTACCAATTTCTAATACAACTTCTGGCTGAAAATAATGGATAATTCTATATAATAATTGTGCTCTTTTTGAAGAAATTCCTGCTGTTGTTGCTATTTTTGCAATTTGCCTTTTGTTGCTTTTAAAAACTTTTGATCCAGCACCAAAATCGGTAACTTCTATAAATTTTTTGTTTTCTAAAAGCGATTTTCTGTAATTTTTTAGAATTGAATATTCTGGATTTGGAGTGCTATCATAAAAACATTTGGTGACCAAATTAAAAACAAATGGAGAATGAACGCCGTGCTGGTTTGTTGATTTTAGAAGAAAATTGAAATAAGATTTAATTTGAAAAAACATTCAATTATTTTTTCATAAATTGATTAATCATTTCAAATAACTTGTCTCTATTTAAAGGTTTTGTGATGTAGCTAGAAAAACCAGCTTCAATTATTTTGTTTTTATCTTCTATTGATGAATAAGCAGTTTGTGCAATTATTGGCAAGTTTGGTTTAATTTTTTTTATTTCAGAAAAAGCTTGATAACCGTCCATTACAGGCATTTTTATATCCATTAGTACTAAGTCTATGTCTTGATTTTCAGTACAAATAGCTACTGCTTCTTGTCCGTTTGATGCCCTTAAAATGGTGTAACTTTTAAACTGCATTATTTTTTCGAAAAATAAATAATTGATATTATCGTCTTCTGCAATAAGTATAGTTCCGGTTTCAATCATACCAAATTCTTCTACCTTTGGAATTATTTTCATTACAGGTTTTGTAATATCAAAATTGAGTGGAATTGAAAACGTAAAAACAGAACCTTCACCAGCATTTGATTCCATATAAATTGTTCCTTCCATCAATTCGACATAGGCTTTAGAAATGGCTAAACCAAGTCCTAAACCACCAACTTTTATAGCTTGATCGTCTTCGACTCTCCTAAAACGGTCAAAAATATAATGTTGGTTTTGTCTTTCGATTCCCAAACCAGTATCTTTTACCACAAAATTTATTTGTTTGGTTCCTTTATCAACTTCATAACCAAAAGAAACTTCTCCATTATCGGTATATTTTACAGCGTTTGATAATAGATTAGTGATAATTTGTTTGAGTTTTACTTCGTCTACAATGATATTTTGTTTTGCAGGTTTTATACTTTCAATTCTATGAAAACTTATTTTTTTTGATTTTGGGATTGTAATTTTATAGGCATTATACAAATCACTCATACTTGTTTCGAGGTCAATACTAGAATAATTTGGTGTAACTTGTTTAGAATCTAGTTTAGACATTTCGATTAAGTCATCTATAATTAATACCAGATTTTCACCACTTTTGTCAATAATATCAATATAAGAAATTTTTTCAGATTCGTTCAAATCATTGCTTCTCAATAAATTTGAAAAACCCATAATGGCATTCATTGGAGTTCTAATTTCGTGTGATAAATTTGCCAAAAAAGTTGATTTTAATTGATCGCTTTCTTCGGCTTTCTCTTTTAAGTTTTGAAGTGCTAATTTTTGATTTTTAGAATTTTCTAATAGTTCTCCAATAATACCAAATTCTCCAGAATGTTTTTTTAATTCTTGTATCGCATTTGAGTTTTCATTTTTTAAAATTTGCTGAATTAAATCTATAGGATTTTGTAGCTTTTTTTTTGAATACCATAAATAATATATCATATTAGTTACGATAGCAAAAGTCAAGATTAGTATAATAATCTCTGTACTTTTGAATTCTACTTTAAAATTTCTATCATCTTTTAGTATAAAGAAAAAAAGTAAAAACAATAATGTAAGTAAGAATATAGTAGTTGATATCGTGATAATCAACATTTTAGAGAAAAAATTCTTGTTTGAAGATTTGTTCATTATATAGTATATAAAATCATCGAAATTTAATAATTTTAATACAACGAAAAGTAATTTGACGAAAAGATTCTATAAATTATTAAAAAATTAACATAAAAAAAAACACTCCGTTTACAAATAAACAGAGTGTTTCAAACTAATTAACCCTTTTTTTAAATTACAATACCATTGAAAGTCAGTACTTTGGAAGATTCTTCTGCATCGGTAGTTACAGTTACAGTTTTTGTAAAAGCACCTTTGTTTGCAGCATTATATGTTGCAGAAATTTTTGCAGTATCACCAGCTTGAATAGGAGTTTTAGTATAATCAGTTGTTGTACAACCACAAGATCCGTGAACATTTGTAATAATTATTGCTGTTTTGCCAGTGTTTTTGAATTCGTATTCAATTTTTTTTGGAGTTCCTTGCGGAATTTCACCTACATCTATGCTATCGCTTTTCCAAGTTATAGCATTTGTGAGCGTACTCATTATTGAATTTTCAAAAGATTTTGAAATAGAGCTAAATGACATTAAACTTAAAGTCATTGCTAAAACCGAAATTTTTAATACTTTCATCTTTATTAGTTTTTTATAGTTGATAAATAGGTTCAATATTTTGAACAATCCAAAAGTAGTTAGTTGAGTTGCTCAACCTTGTTAAGCAGTTTCTAATGTTTGTTAACGAGTTGTTAATGGGTTGTTTTGAAAAATTTATTGTCTATTTTTGAGCAATAGATGATGAAAAAAAATAAATTAAATAGTATTATTCTACTCGGACTTTTTGCCATAATTGGGATACTTGTTGCTCAATTATTATGGACCAAACAGGCTTTTACTTTAGAAGAAAAAAAATTCAGTCAGAAAATACATATTGCTTTACTTGAAGTTGCAAAAAAGTTATATCAAGGTACCAATCACGAATTACCATCTGAAAATCCTGTAAAAAAAGTTTCAAACGATTATTACATCGTTAATATCGACAATGATTTTCAGCCTGATATTCTAGAGTTTTATTTAAAAAAAGAGTTTGAAAAAATTAATCTTACAACCGATTTTGAATATGCAATGTACAATTGTCAGAGTGACGAGATGGTTTATGGTAATTATATTTCATTTTCAGACAAAGCTCAAAAACAAAATTCTGTCTATTTTCCAAAGCACAAAAATTTAATTTATTATTTTGCGATACGATTTCCTAACGAAACCACTTATCTATTCAGTTCTATGCGATTTTGGTTTATACTTTCGTTAGCGTTAATTATTATATTGTTGGTTTATGTGTACTCTATTTTTACCATTTTAGAACAAAAAAAATACTCAGACTTGCAACGTGATTTTATTAATAATATGACACACGAATTCAAAACGCCTTTGTCTTCTATTTTACTAGCTTCTAATTTTTTAATCAAACAAAACCAAATTTCAAGTGATCAAAAATTAGAAAAGTATACAGAAATTATTATCAATCAAAGCAATAAACTCAATCAACATATAGAAAAAATATTAAGTAGTGCTAAGTCTGATATTGTTCCTTTAGAGATGGATAAAAAGCCAATTTTTGTTATTCCTATTCTCGAAGAAGTGATTGAAAATTTAAAATTAAAATACAATTCTGTTACTATTAAAATTGATAATACCATACCAAATCAAGAGTTAAAAATTAATGCTGATGAATTTCATTTTACAAATATTGTATACAATTTGTTAGACAATTCTATTAAATATTGTGATAAAATGCCCGAAATTAGTATCAGAATTTTTGAGGAAAGTCAAAATAGTATATTAGAATTTACTGATAACGGAATTGGTATTTCTAATAAAAACATACCCTTTATTTTTGATAAATTTTATAGAATTTCTTCCATAAAAAGTAATGAAGTAAATGGTTTTGGGTTGGGATTGTATTATGTAAAAAAGATTTGCAGCCTTCATAAATGGAAAATTAGTGCTAAGAATAATGCACAAATTGGAATTACAGTAACGCTTTCGATTCCTAAATAGAAATGAAAAAATTTAAAATTTTATATGCAGAAGATGATGCGACTTTGGCTTTTTTGACCAAAGATAATCTTGAACAAAATCAGTATGAAGTTGAGCATTGTGGCGATGGAATATCTTGTTTAGAGGCTTTCAAAAAGAGTTCTTTTGCTATTTGTATTCTTGATATTATGTTGCCAAAAATGGATGGTTTTGATTTAGCATCCTCAATTAGGAAATTAGATTCTGATATTCCGATAATCTTTCTTTCTGCTAAGACACTAAAAGAAGATCGCATCAAAGGGTTGCGACTTGGCGCCGATGATTATCTTGTAAAACCTTTTAGTATTGAAGAATTGTTGTTGAAAATTGAAATATTTTTAAAGCGTTCTCAAAAAAGTAGTTTTATTGAGCAATCTTTATTTTCGGTTGGTAAATATCAATTTGATAGTACCAATTTTTTAATTTTTAATGAAAATGAAGAAATTACATTAACTCATAGAGAATCTGATTTGTTGAAACTTTTCTTAAACAATAAAAACAAAGTGATGAAACGTGAAGAAATTTTGAAAACACTTTGGGGAGATGATGATTATTTTATGGGAAGAAGTCTGGATGTTTTTATTTCTAGACTGCGAAAAATTCTTATAAATGAAAACGGGATTTCAATAGAAAATCTTCACGGTATAGGATTTAAGTTTACTGAAAAAATCTAAATTGCATTCCAAATCGCATCATTTGGAGTTGGAGCTACAAGTACAAGATTTTCTTTGGTTACAGGATGAATGAAAACCAATTTTTGTGCGTGAAGATGTATGCCTCCATCAGGATTGCTTCGGTCAAAACCATATTTTAAATCTCCTTTTATTGGGCAACCAATAGCTTGTAACTGAGCTCTAATTTGATGATGACGACCAGTATGTAAATTGATTTCTAAAACAAAATAATTATCTAAAATAGCTATAACTTTATATTCTAAAGATGCTCTCTTGCTATCAGGAACTTCTTTAATGTGTGCTTTTGAGGTATTGTTTTTTTCGTTTCGTTTAATGAAATGTACTAAATTATATTCAGGTTTTTGGGGTTCATTTTTTACAACTGCCCAATAGGTTTTTTGTGTTTCACGATTACTAAAAAGTTCGTTTAATCGTGTTAAAGCCTTACTAGTTCTTGCAAAAACTACAATACCAGTTGTAGGTCTGTCTAATCTATGTACAACACCAAGAAATACTTCACCTGGTTTGTTGTATTTGTCTTTAATATATTCTTTTACAACTTCAGAAAGAGGTTTGTCGCCAGTTTTATCACCTTGAACAATGTCACCAACACGTTTGTTTATAACAATAATATGATTGTCTTCGTGAAGAATTTGGAGGTTGTCTTTTTTTGAGATTAACTTAGACATTTTAGATCTTTAGATTTATAGACTTATTGGGCTTTTAATGTAAAACGAAACTTTGAAATCATTTTAATAATTTCATCTAATTGAGAAATTAAATTTTCAGTTTGATTTTGATTTAAAAATTCCAAATCAAATGCAATTAACAGTTGTGTTTCTATTTCATAAGCTGAACCTATCGCAATTTCTAAAAATTTAGAAAAATCTTTATTAGAATTTATAGATGAACCTTCCGCAATATTAGATGGAATTGAAATTGATGCACGTCTTAATTGATTTGTAATTCCAAATTTTTCATCATTTGAGAAATAAGAAGTTGCTTTATAAATTTGAGAACAAAATTTTCTACTTTTCTGCCAAATAACTAATTCTTTAAATTGATGCATTTTTTTTAACTTTTTAGAATAACCTTTTGCTATTACTACTTATTATATTGTACAGAAAAATTTTAAATTTTACTTTACTATTTATTTTTTTGGAAATAAAAAATCTAAAAGTCTAAAAATCTAATAAATCTAAAAATCTAAAAATCTAAGAAGTCTAAACTAATACTGTTCATTCGCATTTGGAAAATCTTGACTTTTAACATCTGCAACATAATTTGCTATTGCAGTAGTCATTTGGTCATATAAATTTAAATAACGTCTCAAAAATCGTGGGCTAAATTCATTATTCATACCTAACATATCATGAATAACTAAAACCTGTCCGTCAACACCACCACCAGCTCCAATACCAATAACAGGAATCGAAATACTTTTGGCAACTTTTTCGGCCAAATGTGCAGGAATTTTTTCTAAAACCAATGCAAAACAACCTAAATTTTCTAGTAATTTTGCATCTTCCATCAATTTTTCAGCTTCTTCTTCTTCTTTGGCACGAACTGTATAGGTTCCAAATTTATATATAGATTGTGGTGTTAATCCTAAATGTCCCATTACTGGAATTCCTGCATTTAATATCCTTTTGATACTCTCTTTTATTTCACTTCCACCTTCCATTTTTACGGCGTGACCACCGCTTTCTTTCATAATTCTAATCGAAGAGCGCAAAGCTTCTTTCGGGTCAGATTGATAGCTGCCAAAAGGCAAATCTACTACAACTAAAGCTCTATCAATAGCTCGAACAACACTACTTGCATGATAAATCATTTGGTCTAGTGTAATTGGTAATGTTGTTTCGTGTCCAGCCATAACATTACTTGCAGAATCTCCAACGAGAATAACATCAATTCCTGCCGTATCAACAATTTTTGCCATTGTATAATCATAAGCGGTAAGCATCGAGATTTTCTCGCCATTGGCTTTCATTTCAATTAATGATTTTACTGTAATTCTTTTGTAATCTTTTTTGGCGACAGACATAGTTTTGTGTTTTGAAAGTGTAAAAGTAATAAATCTATTTGTTTTCAAATAAAAAAATGGGCTCCAATTATGAAGCCCATTTTGAAATTCTACAAAAATAAAATTTAAAAAAAAACGTAAAATCTTTGAAGACTAAATTTTAATGTTTTATATCATCAAATTTTTCATCTAAAGCAAATGCTGAATTTGTTTTTTCAACTACTAATTCTTTGGCTAATGTAAAATCAACAGTTTTCTTAATATTTAATGATGAATTACCGATTGCAACTTTATAAGCTCCAGCATCTGCAATCCAAGCATTTCTATTTGGTACAAAAGAAGCCAATTGTTTTTGGTTAAGAGTTAAGGTGATAACTTGACTTTCTCCTGGTTGTAAGAGTTTACTTTTTGCAAAAGCTTTCAATTCTGATGTTGGTTTATCAATAGATTTTGTTGGAGCTGACAAATACAATTGTACAACCTCTTTTCCAGCTACTTTTCCAGTATTTTTTACTGTTACAGCAACTGTCATTTTTCCTACAAAAGATTTTGCACTTACTTTTACATTAGAAATATCAAAAGTAGAGAAGGATAGTCCATATCCAAATTCATAAGATGGTTTTACATTGAAAGTATTAAAATATCTGTATCCAACATAAACACCTTCTTCATAAGTTACACTAGTTGGGTTTTCTGGTGGAGTTCCAATCCAATTTTTTGCAGAAGGAGTATCTTCATATTTAGTTGGAAACGTCATAGTAAGTTTTCCAGAAGGATTTGCTTTTCCTGAAAGTACATCAGATACAGAATTTCCACCTTCTTGACCTGGTTGCCAAGGCAAAATAATTGCATCAACTTTGTCTTTCCAACTTGCAGTTTCTATAACACCTCCAATATTTAAAATGACAACTACTTTTTTTCCAAAAGAATGAAATGCTTCAGAAACATTATCAATCAAATTAATTTCATCTGCAGCCAAATTAAAATCATCCTCTACATTTCTATCTGCAGCTTCTCCGGCGTTTCTGCCTATTGTTATTAATGCTGTTTCAGAAGAATTGGCTTTGTTTCTTATCATTTCTTTCGATAATTCTAGTTCAACAATTCTTTTTGGAGTTGCCAAAAGACCTCCGTTTTTTTCACGGCGTTCCATTTCTTTGGCCTTTTGTTCTATAACATAAGGTTGATATAAGGCTTCTAAATCTTTATCAATTCTAAAATTGGTTGCTGGATTCTTGGTTGCTGGATTTTCTTTTGCGAAATCACCAGTTGTGTTTACACCACCATTAATTTTATTAAAATCACTTTTATTTACACTTTTTGAACCAGCATTGGTTAAGCCATCAATTAATGAAATAGTGTAAGCTTCATTCACATCACCACTTCCTGTTCCTCCAGATATAAAATCGTAAGAAGTAATTCCAAATACAGCCAATGGTTTTTCTTTTGAAGAAAGAGGCAAAGTGTTTCCGTCATTTTTTAAAAGAATGGTTGCTTCAGCAGCAGCTTGTCTTGTTACTTCTGCATTTGCACTCAAATTTGGTTTGTTTGAATATTTATAATTGGCCATTGCTGGCGATTTTAAGGCTAATTCTAGTACTTTGGTTAAGTTTTTATCTACTGCAACTTTTGTTAGTTTTCCGTTTTTAATATTTTCTAAAATCGCTGCTTTTTGAGTAGGTAATCCTGGCATTAATAAATCATTTCCTGCAGACAATTGTGCAGTAACATCACTAACTGCATTTGGACCAAAAGGAGAATTAAAACTATTGTATCCGCCAAACCAATCTGTCATTACAAGTCCTTTAAATCCCCATTCGTTTCTTAAAACAGTAGTTAATAAATCTTTTCTTGCTGAAGTAAACGTTCCGTTAATTGAATTGTATGAAGACATAATCGTCCAAGGTTGTGACTCTCTAACAGCAATTTCAAAACCTCTCAAATAGATTTCACGCAAAGCTCTTTCGCTAATATGAGCATTTACACCCATTCTATTTCGCTCTTGATTGTTGGCAGCAAAATGTTTTATAGAAGTTCCAACTCCGTTAGATTGTATGCCATTTACCATTGCAGCAGCAATTTTCCCAGTCAAAAATGGGTCTTCAGAATAGTATTCAAAATTTCGACCACATAAAGGGTTGCGGTGAATATTCATTCCTGGTCCAAGTAACACATCTGCACCATATTCTTTAACTTCGTTACCCATTGCTTTTCCTACTGTATTTATTAAATCTGTATTCCATGTTGATGCAAGAGCAGTTCCAACCGGAAAAGCGGT
>JAYTVI010000146.1:0-4454 GCA_043744095.1 Flavobacterium sp. | reverse complement strand
CACTTGTCCAATTATTTTTGTGTTGCAATTGTTGGTTAATGCGCATTGCTCTATCTTTTGGCAAATAATAACCTGGATACAAATACTTATTAATTGGTTCTGGCTGATTATTTGCTGAATACACGTAATTCCAAGTAGGATTTATAGCTGAGGGATTTTCTTTGAAGTCTAGAAATTCTTTTTTATCATCTATTCCGTTTGCTCCGTTTAAAATAAAATTTGAATTAACTGAAGTGTCTAATTTGTATAATTTTCCTGAAGTTATCCAAGCAATGTTATTTTGAGCATCACCATACATAATGTTTAATCCTGGTGCAGTTATAAGACTAATTCCTTTATGAAAATCTTCTAAAGATTTAGAATTTGAAAGTGAATATACAGCTTCGAGAATTTGATTTTTTTGTTGGGTATAAATCCAAGACATTGAAATTGGTTTTTTTGATTTTAAAGTAGTCAATAAACCATTCATAATGGATCCGTGACTGGATTCTTTAATATTTAATATTACCGAAGCACTGTCTTTTACTTTTATTGTTTTTTGACGGAAAGTAAAATTTTTATAACCTGTATTTGTTTTATATTGATTAGCATTTGTTGGATTTTCTTCTTCTTGAAATAGATCTAAATCATCGTTTTCAAACATTGTCAATCCATAAGCATAATTGTGATTGTGCCCTAAAAGCGGGAAAGGTGTTCCGGCAAGATAATAGCCATACATTTCATAATCTGGTGTCACAATATGTGCTTCGTACCACGTACAAGGTTGTGAAAACCCGATATGTGGATCATTGGCAAAAATAACTTTGCCCGATTTTGTTTTTTGACTACCAATAACCCAACTATTACTTCCTATAAAAGACGGCACTGGCGAAGCATCTAGTAAACTAGCAATTGATTCAGAAATCTCTGAATATTGATTTGATTTTCCTTTAAAACTCTTTAATTTTTCAGTTCCCAAAGAACCATCTAATCCAAAATCTTTGAGATATTCAGCACCAAATTTATCCCGAATATCAGTTAATAATGGATCTGTTTTTTGTGCCATAGCAAAACTAAAAGCCATGTAACCAAAAATATTATAAACATCTTTAAGCGTATATTTTTCTTTTTGAACACCAACTAATTGAAACTCTATTGGTGTTTTTCCGTTCTCTATATATTGATTGACACCGTCTAGATAAGCCATTGATAATTGATACGATTCTGAGTTTTTATCTAATAGTGCAATAGCTTGTTCTGAGTTTTCATCTATACCTATTCCAGCAAAAAAAGTGTCATTTGGTAATGCTTTGTTACCAAAAAGTTCTGAAAGTCTTCCTGGTGCAATTCTTCGAATTAATTCCATTTGCCATAATCTGTCTTGAGCATGAACATAACCCAAAGTGGTCATAGCATCTTTTCGTGAATTGGCATAAATGTGCGGAATCCCAAATTCATCATAATAAACAGTCGTTTCTTTTTGAATATTTTTTATGTTTACCTCACCTTCGTATTGTGGTTTTGTGTATTGTAAATAACCAAAAACAAAAATTGTGATTAGAAGAAATATTGATAGAAGAAATAGAAGTGTTTTTTTGAGCATTCTTTTAATTTTAAGTATATATCAAATATAAAAAAAAGACGCTCAAAATTGATCGCCTTCTAAATTTAATCGCTTTTAACGCTTTAAAATCTTGTAAAATCTATTCTTTCACCTACATTCATCCCATTGTTTTTAGCTAAAACCCCACACATATGAAAAAGCATTCTTGCGCCTACATTACCATCCCAATCATCATTTTCGCCTGGAGCTACTTCAACTAAATCAAAGCCAATAATTTCTTTATCGCTTTCTGCTAATTTATTAAAAAGATAGGTTGCTTGTTCAAACGAAAAACCGCCTGGAACCGGAGTTCCTGTGTTTGGGCAATACCAAGGATACATTCCATCAATATCAAAACTTATACACACTTTTTGTGGCAATGATGCAATAATTTCATCACATTGCTGTTCCCAACTTTTACCTTCAAAGGTTTCTTTTTTTAAATCTGAATCGGTATGAACGATTACTCTTCCTTTCTCTTTAAAGACATTTTCAACTTCTTGCTCACAAAAATCGCGAATTCCGACTTGTACAATTTTTGATATTTGAGGAATTTTTAATGCATTATACATTATCGAAGCATGCGAGTAGGTGAATCCTTCATATGCAATACGTAAATCCATATGAGCATCGAGGTGTAAAATTCCAAAATTGTCGTATTGAGTTGCTAATGCTTCATAATATCCTAATGGAGTTGAATGATCGCCACCAAGAAGCACTACTTTTTTGTTAAGATTCATCCAATATAAAACAGTTTCTTTTACTTGTGTATGTAACTCTCGGCAAATATTATTTATTTTTTCTAAATCAGAAATTAGTTTTGGAAAACTATTTAAATCTTGTCCCTTTTCTAGTGCTTGAATTATTGGTTGCGCTAATGCTTTATATTTTTTTGAATTTTCTTCCCAAGATTCAGGTATTTCTGCATAATACATTCCTAATTTCCATAAATCAGGAAAATCTTGATGATTTAAATCTACTTGAAAAGATGCTTCTAATATTGCTTCTGGACCAAGTGATGCGCCAGAACCATAGCTTACTGTTACTTCCCAAGGTACAGGTATGATTATTATTTCTGATTGTTCTGAAGAAAATGGCAAACCAAAAATTGTAGCTTCTGCTAAACCAGGTTGACTTGGGTCAAAATTTTGAATTATTTGTTGTTTTGTCATTACTATACTTAATGATTTTCCTGAATTGATTACTTTTTTTTAAAAGTTAACTTTTCCTTTTTTATAATAAAATCCCTTTTTTTAATATTTGTCCAAAATTGTACATGTCTTCATAAGAACAGTATAATGGTACTGGTGCTAAACGAATTACGTTAGGTTCACGCCAATCAGTAATAACTCCGTTTTTCATTAAATAATCAAAAAGGCTTCTGCCTTCACCGTGAAGAAAAACAGATAATTGACAAGCGCGTTCTTTTGCATTTGAAGGTGTTATTATTTCGAAAGTACTATCAACTTCTTTATCAATTTCGTATAAAATAAATTCTAAATAAGAAGTGATTTTATCTCTTTTTTGAATTAAAGCATCCATCCCAATTTCGTCAAACATTTCTACCGAAGCCAAATAAGGCGCTAATGAAAGTATAGGTAAATTACTAATTTGCCAACCATCTGCACCGTGAACTGGGTCAAAATTAGGTTCCATTTTAAATCTTCGTTCCTTATTGTGTCCCCACCAACCTGCAAATCTTGGTAATTCGGAATTGTTATGATGCTTTTCGTGAACAAAACAACCTGAAGCGTTTCCTGGTCCAGAATTCATATATTTATAACTACACCAGCAAGCAAAATCTACATTCCAATTGTGAAGTTCGAGTGAAATATTTCCAGCTGCATGAGCCAAATCCCAACCTACTAGAGCTCCAACTTGATGACCCGCAGCAGTTATTTTTTGAATATCAAAAACTTGTCCTGTATAATAATTTACACCACCAATAAGTACTAATGCTAATGCGTCACCAACTTCATTTATTTTTGCTAAAACATCTTCTATTCGAATATTGTGTTCACCTTCTCTGCGCTTAATTTCTACAATTGCATCATCAGTTTGAAATCCATGAAATTGCACTTGACTTTGAAACATATATTGATCTGACGGAAATGCTTTCTCTTCACAAATAATTTTGTAACGTGTTTTTGTAGGTTTATAAAAAGACACCATCATCAAATGAAGATTTACCGTCAAAGTATTCATAACAGTAACCTCCGAAGGTTTTGCTCCAACAACTTTACTTAATGGGTTTGCAAAACGTTCGTGATAATCCCACCAAGGTTTTTCTGCATAAAAATGTCCTTCTACTGCAAGATTACCCCAATCGTTAATCACATCATCAACAAATTTTTTAGTTCTTTTGGGTTGTAATCCTAAGGAATTTCCAGTAAAATAAATTACATTTTTTCCATTGTGTTGCGGAAAAATAAATTCATTTCTATAGTGATGGAGTGCATCTTGACTATCTAATTTCTGAGCAAATTCGAGCGAGTTTTGAAACGTCATTTTCTAATTTTTTTAGCTTTGTAAAAGTAATAAGAAAATAAATATTCTATACGCTAGTTTCAGAAAACAATTTGACAACCTATTTTTTAGTTACAAGATAAGAAAGATGCAAGATGAAAGATGAAAGATGCAAGACCTAAATTCCCATCTTCAGTAACATGCTTATCTTGAGTCTTTTCTCTTTTTTCTTTTCTCTTTACTCTTGCTTCTAAATTCTTCTCTCCATTACTCCTTAACTACCTTTTCAATTTTCACACCATTATCGGTAAAAACTTTCACAAAATAAGCACCTGAACTTTGTTGGCTAAGGTCTAAATTTGTTTCTGTTGCAGCGTTGAGTTTAGTCGAAATCAATCTGCCTTGA
>JAYTVI010000145.1:0-16225 GCA_043744095.1 Flavobacterium sp. | reverse complement strand
CAAGAAAAAATTAATAATAGACCAAGAAAAAGATTTAATTTTGAATCACCAAATTATATGTTTAACCAAAAAGTTGCATTTGTAACTTGAATTCAGCTTGTATTAAATATCAACGATTACAAATAAGCGTTTGTTGTTATTTGTCCGCCAATAGGATTATTATATTTATTTTCTCGATATACTTTCAGCTGTAATTGCTTTACTATGTCTTTTTGAATAAAGCTAGAAAACGCACCAGTATCTATTATCGTTTTAATATCGTCTATTCTAATTCCGTTTTCATTATTAATAATACTAGTTGTTATGAAAATATATCCAAAGCTATCAATATTCCCCATTATTATTTTATCACTCATTTTTTCTTGGTTATTTTCGGTTTTCTAAACTGTTTGCCAACGTTTCCGCGCTTGGCGTCAGTTGTGAGCATAGGAACGCTATATTTTCTGTTAAAGATAATATTTCTTGCGAAAAGTGAATGTGAACTTACAACAAAATTCACAATTGTGCCAAACGTGTGTAACTGTTGCGCAACTCCCATTTTCTGAAAATAATTTCAAAAAAACATAAAAAACAACCTCATTATAAGCGATTATAGCGAGGTTGTTTTTTAGTTAGGGCTCAAATCTGTAAAATTTTGTTGGCTTAAAAACGAGTTTATTAAATCAAAAAAACTGGTTTTTAAAAAAGTGTTTGCTTTCCCTACTTTTTTAATCATTTCTAGTGCTATTGGCAATGGTTTTTTTACAACAAAACGCAAGTATTTCTTTAAGTTATAGGTTAAACTTGCCATTAGTACGTGTTTGTTACAGTTTTTTATACCTCGTGTATTAACGCGTTTCATGTTAGTGAAATTAACCAAAGTGCCTATTACTGGCTCAACCGTTTTGCTTCTTACTCGTACCATTTTTTTGCTGTATGCTGGGTTTTGCGTGAGTTTGTGGTGCATTCTATTGTAGTGTTCTTTGTGAATGCTGTCCTCTAGTTTCTTGTATTTGGTTACTTTGCCACAACATTCTGCTCGTAGTGGACAGTTTTTACAATCGCTTTCGCTACTTCGGTATTGCTGTTTTTTGTAGTTTTTGCTGTCTATCTTTTCGCCTTTAAATAATAGAATTGCTCTATTTCCGCCTTCTTTAATACACTCGTATTGGTTTTTTTCTTTGTTGAAAATAAATCCTTCTCTGTGTGGTTTATACTGTCCAAAATTTGGGATGTAAGCATCAATATTTTTGTTGTGTAAATATTCCAAAGCTTCGCCACTACTGTAACCGCCATCGGCTAATAATTCTTCTAGTTCAATATCGTTTTCATTGAGGTTTTCTTGGGTTAATTCTAATATTTGTTCTAAACACTGTGCGTCTCTTTTATCTGCAAAATCACTACAAGCTCCTGTTATTACATGATGAGCATCATCAACAGAAATTTGTCCAAAATAATTTAGCTGTCTTGCCTTTCCTGGTTTTACACTAACTCTTGCATCGCTATCCGTTGGACTATAATGGGTGTGATTGGAAAGGTATTTTGGACGGATGATATTTCCAAATTCATCTATTTTGTCTTTGCCTGTAGTATTAGGCATTCCTTTATAAGCTTCTTCTTTCCATGCGTGATGTTGTTCAACTAGTTTCTTTCTTGTACTTGTAGTTTTAAATTCGCTGTTTTCTTCTAATTCGTTGACAAAAACACTAACATCATCCAAAATTTCTTTCTCTACCAAACTATCCATACTAGCATTTGCCTTTATAAAAACGCTATCAACAGCTTGACGTTTGCCTCGAACCATACCTTTAGAAACACACATTTTTAGCACTCTTTTAAACAAATTCAGAAATACTTCTTCGCCATACAAACTCCTTGTTCTGCTTATAGTACTGTGCCATGGTAATGGCTCACCAATGTCATAACCCAAAAACAGTCGTATCGATAAACTATCGCTACAAAAAGCAATTAATTGTCGGTCTGAGTTGATGTTATTTAAATAACCAACCAACAATATTTTCATAAAAACTACCGGATCAATACTTTCTTGACCTTCAAGACCGTAATACTGTTGTGTGGCTTTGTAAATGAAATGTAAATCGAGTTCACTCAAGAGTTTTCGATAGAAATTATCAATCGGAACTAGGTCATAAATATTGACATTAGTGAAAAGTTCGGGAGTTAATCGTTTTTTTCCTTGCATCTTGAAAGTTAATGATTATATTTGAGTTGTGCAACAAGCACGTGTGTTAGATGTAGGCGAATTAACCCCAAAAACAACCATATTCATCTTTTTCAATCAATCTAATGAATTCATGTAAATTTTCAACGATTGGCTTCGGTTTGTAAGAATGCCATTTTAGATCAGCTCTTTTCCAAAAGACTTTCCAATTATTGTCTTTTTTCACAAAAGTTGATTTCACAACATCAATTTCCATTTTTGTTTTTGGATCTTGCCAATTTGGACGAATTTCAAAAATTATTACACTTTTTTTATCAATCCGATATGAAATGTCAAATTCCTCTCTTATTTCTTCAGGTGGACGAATATATTTTATGTAATTTTCAATTTCTTCAACTTCAACACTTTCGATTTCGCTTTTCATATAATTTTTATTTAAAGATATTCGTTTGAAAACGCTTGCATTCTAAATTTTCGCCACTTCTGGAATTTGCGAACTTCGGTACTGATTATTTTTTGTTAAAGATAAAAATTATTGCGAAACGTGAACGTGAATTTACCACATATTTCGCCATTTTGCCAAACGTGTGTTGGCAGTAGTAGTTTTATCCAGCAATTTTTACATTACTGTTTAATATTTCGACATTAAAATTGACTTTAGCTTTTAAAGCGCTAAAAACTCTCAAAATTGTTTCAACAGTTACATTAGTTGTATTGTTTTCAAGTTTTGATATTTGTGCTCTTTGAACCCCAATCAATTTTCCAAGTTCATCTTGCGTCATATTTCTTTCAAGACGAACTTTTTTTATTAAGTCGCCAAGTATTTCGATTTGAAGTTCTTGTTCGTAAAGCGTTCTTTTTACAGTTCCAACTTCGCCAATGAATTCATCTTTTATTTGGTCAAAAGAGAACATTTCTAATTCTTTTTCTTTATTTTTCATTTCTCTTATTTTTAAGTTCAAAATATTTCAATCTTATGTTTTCTGCTTTTTTTATTTCCTTTTCAGGAGTTTTCCCTGTTTTCTTAATTATTCCGTGAGTTGCTAAAACTAAAGTTTCAATTTTTTCAGTTTTGTCCCAAAAAGCAAAAATTCTAAAGTAAGTTTTATTATATAAAGTTCTAAACTCCCATATTTCACCTTTGAGTTTTTTGAATAACTCGTTATCATTTTTTATTTTCGATTTGTCTATGTTGAAAATTATCTTATCTCTACTTTTTTCGTCAAGTTCAATTAGAAATTCTCTAGCTTCGCTCAAAAATATTACTTTAAATTTATCCATTCATTTTATTTTGTTTCCATACAAAGATACAATTAAGTTTTAGATAACGAAAAATTTAAGTTTTTTTTAAGGTATATTTTTTCAGATTTTCTTCTAATACTGCCAACGTTTTGTGGCTTGGCGTCAGTTGCGAACTTAGGAACGATTTATTTTCTGTTAAAGATAATATTTCTTGCGGAAAATAAACGTGATTTTACCACAAAATTCGTAATTGCGAGAAACGTGTGTTAGCGGATGGTTTATTTAATAGACCAGATTTTCTCGTAAGAAAGTTTTGCTAAATTTTCTGTTCTTTCGTTAATATCTTTACTTGTCCATTCATTTTTATTCTGATTATATTCTAAAAAATCTTTCACCATTTTAAAATTAGAATTTTTATATTTTATAATTTTTTTGTCTAATTCTTCGTCTCCACAATTTTGGTTTATATTTCCGGATAGTGGTAATAGGTTCCCAATTTTCGCATTTTGTTCAGTTCCATCATCTGGCAGAATGTGTTCTATTGTAATATTGTTTATTATAAACTCTGTTGTATTCAATTTATAATACTCTATTCTTTGTAAAATATAGTTAACTAAACTTCTGTTACTTTTTAATTCATTATTTTTATTTGAATATCCTTTAAGTGCAAAATTTCTCTTAAATGATTGAAAATCTGGTTTTTTTGATTCAAGTTCATCAAAAAATGTTTCCATCAATTGTTTACTGAAATTGTTTTTTATTTGAGATGAATAAATATGATATAACTTTTCTATTCTATTGGCTGATGTAGAACATATTGCAGAGAAAATAAAATGAAAATTTTCAATTCTTCTTAAATACTTTAAAAGTTCTTTTTCATTGATTACGTTATTGTCGTAATTATGATACAGCGAAAGTAGAATAGGTCTGACTTGAGTAGTTCGGAATAGTTTAAAACTATTCAATGTAAACTCTATTTCTGTCATTATCTCATTTTTACTTGATAATGTTATGCCAATATAATTTTTTGAATTTTTTTCAAGATCGTTCAAAAAATCTATCATTTTTTCTTTTGTAATGTTAACCTTGAAATTATGATAAATTTCATCATCATCCTTTAGTTTTTCATAACTTGAAATCCAATAGTGATTTATAAAATTACTGAAATTGTTATCTGATTTAGAAACTAATTCAATGTTGGATCTTATATTATCCCATTTTGTTTTTGCTCTATCGCTTGGAAATGTTTTTGGTAATTTTTTTAAAATCCAATTCTTCATACGATCACCAACCTCTAATTGTTTTCCTTTTGCATTTAATATTTCAAAAATCGTGTAAGCGTCAATTGTATTGTTGACAGATATTTCTATCAGTTTTAAATCCAAAAGTTGCGTTCTAAATGCAGTTAAATATTTAATTCCAGATTTTACTCCATATTCTTCATATTTCTCATTTAGTGAATTATAGAAAAAATCAAAACATTTCTGAATTCGTTTTTCTTGTTCTTTTTGTGGAGCTATCTTTTCTTTTTCATCGCCTTTGTATAAAATCATTTCTGAATAAAATGGATCAATACTTTCATTCTTGATCGTGAAATACTCTTCTCCATCATCATTTTTTTTGTACAAATATGAGTAAATACCATCTAAATATTGTTTTTGGTCTAATTCATTAAAGACATTATACAAAGCAGATAAAATTATTGTTATTGTCGTTAATCGTTGTTGTCCATCAACAATGCTTTCTTCATTTTTATTTTCTTTTGCCAAGACACAACTTCCAATAAAATATTCTTTATTTATTACTTCGTCTTTTTCAAATTCGATACAGTCATTTATATCAATCCAAAATTCTTTCCATTGTTTTTCTTCCCAAACATAATCACGTTGATTTCTTGGAACATTATAAATGGTTTCTTTTTTTCCTAAAACTTGTCTAACTGTTCTTTCTTCTGCTTTAAATAAATCCATTTTATCGACTTATGTTGTTGATTTTCATTCGGTTTTCAAAACTATCCGCTAACTCATAAATATACGCAATAAACGTATTTTAAACAAATACATTAAACCTATATCGGGTTATAATCCAAGACTTTCCAATCTTTGCTTGTTAAGTCAAGAAAGTGGTAATGCACGATGTCGTTTTTGTCGAATTCGCCATTTTTGTTGGTGTCTTCGATGGTTCTAAAATACAAACGGTTTTTAGACTCTATCAAATTCCAATCTATAAGTTCCTGAAAATCGGTTGAAATTTTGGTAAATCGATTACCCGAAATGTCACTGATATAAAGCGATTTGATATCGTTTGAGTCTAGTTTTTCGTCTTTGTTGGTATCCATATCAGACAAGGTATAGACCATAAGCTGTTGCTTGGTTTTGTCTGAAACCGTTTTTAGATAGGTTGCAGTTTGTATCAAAACTGTTTTGTCGGTTAATGATTTTATAGAATCTGACCCAATTTCTTGAAATTTGAAATTGCGTAAATAACCTGTAATTTCGTTTTCGCTGTAATTTGAAACTCTAAATCGTACATCGTTTACGCTTGACGATTCGTAACTCGATTTTGAACCACCACCATAAATATTGAGATCGCCAACCGGAAAAATCAAATAATTGGTACCTTGCATCTGTATTGGCAAATCGGCTATTGCTATTTGTGTAGTATCTATTTTTGGAGTTACTTTGGTTTTTTCGTTTTTGTCGTAAGACACTTTTGGTTTTTCGGCAACTTCTTTTTTGCAACTTACCATAGTGATTATTGAAACTAATAAGAGGAAAATATTTTTCATAGTGTTATTGACTTAGAAGTTCAAATATACTCAATTTTCAATCGAGCTACAATCGCATCGTTACTTTTATATTGAAAACTCTTGTGGTAAGATAATTCGGTATACCGTATTGACTTTTGGAATAAACATCACGAACCCAAGTGTTGGTAATAGCATTTTGATTGTTGAACATATTAAAAATTTCGAATCCTGCAGAAAAATCTTTGAAGTTTTTGAGCCAATGACCTTCTGGTCTGGTTTTGTTTTTTTCTGTAAAGACATAAGAAAATCCTACATCTGCTCTACGATAATCTCGCAATCGTAACTGATAATCATAAGGATCAGCGTAAGATGGAGAACCACCAGGTAATCCTGTATTGTATACCAAATTTAAATATATTTTGACACTCGGAATATTGGGCATATAATCTTGAAAAAGGATTCCGAATTTTAGTCGTTGATCCGTAGGTCGTGCAATATCGCCTTTGTTATCGATGTTTTCTTTGGTTTTGAGATAACCAAAACTAAACCAAGATTCTGTTCCGGGAACAAACTCACCATTCAACCGCATATCAAAACCTTGTGCAAAAGCTGTAGCATTATTTTTTGCTTCATAGCGAATTCGAACATTTTCTAGCGTATACGGATTGACATCTGTTAACGATTTATAATAGGCTTCTGTAACCATTTTGAAAGGTCTTTTCCACATTTTGAAACTAAAATCATTACTCAAAACAAAATGTATCGATTGTTGCGCTTTTACATTTGGATGCACAATTCCTAATGAGTCTCTGAGTTCTCTGTAAAATGGTGGTTGATGATAAAATCCTCCAGAAACTCTAAAAACCATATCCAAACCCCAATCGGGTTTGATAGCAAATTGTACTCTAGGACTAATGGTAACTTGACTATCGCCTTTTAGGTTATCGCCAGAAACTTGCCATTGATGCATTCTAACTCCAGCATTATACCAAACATCGCTTAAGCCCAATTTTGATTTTAAACTCCATTGTGTATAACCTGAAAAACGGTTTATGTTTACAAAATTTTTAGCACGAACATTGTTGTAAGGCACAAGCGGACCAACATAAGCATCATATGGTTGATTGTTTGTTGGCAAATTTATTCCTGTTGGTAATTTTGGCGGATTTAAAGAAAAACCAGCCGAATCTATTACTTCCCATTCTACGATACGATCACGAATATCTTCGCGAGTATATTTAAAACCCCATTCTACTTGATGCTTGTTGATAGTATGAGAACCTTTTACTTCTGCATTGACAATTAACGCATCAAGATCGTTTCTAGCATGGTTGAGTTGGCTTCCAACGGCACGACTATAGGTTACGTCTCCAAAAGTTTCTGAACCCAAATTACTATCTACTTCGCCAAGAGCATAAGCAGCATCGATATCATAATATTCTTGTTCTAGTGTGTGATATGTAGAACCAATAAATTTTAGAGTAAAATTGTCATTTACATTAAACGTTGTTTTCATGGCACCAAAATAGGTGTCGTATTTGTCTTTTTCTTGACCTTGATAAAAAACCAGAAGCGCAATTGGCTCTGATAAAGTTCCAAAATTGGTTTGGCGTGTTAAGGGTTGGTAATTGTATTTGTTTTGCGAAATATTTCCCAGAAAACTCCATTGCCATTTGGTTGATGGGTTATAATTGATGTTGGTTTGTACATCAAGAAAAGTAGGTCTAAAATTGGTTTCGGTTTCTTGACTGTTTACCAATAAACTATTGTCGCGATAACGAAAACCCGTTATTGCAGACCATTTCTGATTTTTTGAAACATTATCTACAGCAACATTTCCGCCAAGGAAACTGGCTTCTGCAACCACACCAAATTTTGTAGGACGTCTGTAAGTGATATCTAAAACCGAAGAAAGTTTGTCACCATATTTTGCTTGAAAACCACCACCAGAAAAATCAACATTCTGAACCAAATCTGTATTGGTAAAACTCAAACCTTCTTGTTGACCAGAACGCACTAGAAAAGGACGATAGACTTCGATTTCGTTTACATATACCAAATTTTCGTCATAATTTCCGCCACGAACAGCATATTGTGTACTCAACTCATTGTTTGAATATACACCAGGAAGTGTTTTTAATATATTTTCGATTCCAGCATTTGCGCCAGGAATTCTACGAATAACTTCGGGTTCAATAACCGTAATACCTTGTACTCGTTTTTTGTTTCCGCCTAATACAATTACTTCGCCAAGACTTTCGGCTTTGCTATTCATAACAACGTTAAGTTCGTAGTCTTCATTAGGTTTTAGTTCTAGCGTAACACTCGTTTTTTTTAATGAAGTGTGGGTAAAAACAAGTTGTATTTTTTGATTGGCAGGAATTGTCAATTCATAAAAACCATTTTCGTTTGTTTTTGTATTTTTTCCTTGTGCAGCAATATTTACTTCATCAACAGGTGTGTTGGTTTCGTCTAGAATAACTCCTTTAACACGAGCAGTTTGCCCATAGCTTAAAGCATTTAATAAAAGAAAGAGGATGGTAAAAATACTAATATTTGTTTTCAAAAGCTTTTATTTTGTTTTTTGATTATAAAAAAAAGTAGTTTCAAAGGTAGCAGAATTTCCAACATTATCTACTACAACTAATTTTAAAACATTTTTTCCGTCAACAATTTTTCCTTGTGTGATAGTATGTGTTAACTTTCTGTTTTTGGGTTCAAATTCAAACAAAACCCATTTTCCGTTAAGGTAACCATCATAAGACTTTATTCCAGAAAGTTCGTCACTTATATAAAATTGAATTGTTTTTTGGTTAATTGTCTTTCCTTCGATAGGTTTTGTAATGGTTATTTTTGGTTTTATGCTATCGGTTATTAATTTAAACTGACCTAAACTTTTGGTATAAGTCGAAAACGTATTATTTTTAATTTTAGTGTTGTTGTAATTAATTTTTTTGTCATTTACAGATGCAATGAATGATTTGTTGCTAAATGATTTTGAAGTGTCTTCAAAACTTACTAGAAAATTACTGTGTACAGGAATAGTGTCGTCGTGTAAGGTTAATATTGAATCATTTACTTCAAAATTTATATTGAAATCTTCATAAAAAGTATGTTCAGGAAAAAATACAGACCAATTTCCTTTTTCGAAATTACTTTCTGAGTTTGCTTTTACTGTATATCTTGAAGTTACTATTGGTTCTACTATTTTTGAGGTTAAAGCAGAATATTCTATGGGTATTGTTACAATTGTTTTATTTCCAAAATAATCTGAAATTTCTATTTTATAAGATTCAGAAAAATTAGAATCTACATTTATGACTCCTTTTGCTTCATTGGTTATGATATTACTCAACGGGTATGGATTTTTCATAAATAATTTTTGCACTCTTTGGTGTGTTTTTTTGTATCTTGTAAAATCTACTAAAGCATTGATATAACGTGCTTCTTCAAAATTTATAGTATCAAATTTATAACCAAAATTAGGATTCCCATTTTCAAAAGATTGCGCTTTAAAAATACCATTGCTATTAAAAGAAACATCATCAACATCGGTACTTGTTATTCCAAATCCAATTTTTCCTGACGCAAATACTTTCTCAGAAACATAAGTTCCATTTTGTTGTAAAGAGATACTCAAAACAACAGGTTTTTTAGATTCATTTACAACACTATTGCCATCAAAAGGATATACTAAAAGTGCGGTTAAATATGGTTTTTTGGAATCTTTTAGAAAACGGTCAAAACCTACCAAGAAAGGATTAATAGCTTTTTCTTTTATTGCATCCCGAATTTCAAAATGCAAGTGAGGACCTTCTGAACCGCCAGTGTTTCCCGAAATCCCTATTATGTCACCTTTTTTTACTAGCAATTCATTTTTGTTAGGAAACATTTCTATTTCATAGGCTTTTTGATTATAACTTTCGTTTATAATATAATCTTGAATTTTGCCAACGCTTCTTTGTAGATGCCCGTAAACAGAAGTGTATCCGTTTGAATGTGTGATATATATTGCTTTGCCATAGCCATATGTAGAAATTTTTATTCTAGAAACATAACCATCTGCAACAGCATAAACATTGAGTCCTTCTTGTTGATTGGTTTTAAAATCTAAACCAGCATGAAAATGATTGGGTCTTAATTCGCCAAAATTTCCGGCTAATTGCATCGGAATATCTAATGGAGATCTGAAAAAATCTATAGATGGCGTAGATTGAGAATAAACAGAGGAGTAAAAAAATGTAAATAAAATTAGGTATCTCATTAGAAAAGCTTTTTGCAAAAATATCAAAATCTGTTCAGATTACAAGGTTTTTTTAACTTGTGTAAAATGCTTTTAATCAGCTTTTTATTGTTTTTTTTAAATCTTTAAAATAAAAATTTAAATAAAGTATTGGTTTAATTCATTTGGAATGTTAACTTTGTGAGATATGTAATGAACCAAAAATTATAATGAGTGAAATTGTAGAAATTGTTGATACTCTTGAAAATAGGCTCAAAAAACTATTCAATAAGATGGATGTTTTAGAGCAAAATAAGTCAGTGTTAAATCAAGAATTACAAAATGCAAACACTATCATAGACAAACAATCTCAAGAGATTGACTTTTTAAAAAAGCAATATGAAACATTAAAAATTACAAGTGCATTACTTGGCAGTGAAGAAAATAAAAGAGATACCAAGCTTAAGATAAATTCATTAATTCGTGAAATTGATTACTGTATAGCACAGCTATCTGATTAGTAAAACATATGGACGAAAAGCTTAAAATTAAATTATCAATTGCAGATAGAGTCTATCCGTTAACGGTAGAAATGTCTCAGGAAGAAGGATTGCGAAGTGCTTCCAAAAAAATTGATATAATGATAAAGCAATTTGAAGAAAATTATGCTGTTCGTGATAAACAAGATGTTTTGGCCATGTGTGCCTTGCAATTTGCTTCACAATTAGAACAAAAAAGCTTAGACAATTCTATAGATGGAAAAGAAACCATTGCTAGAATTAATAAGATAAATGATTTATTGTTACAATATCTCGACAAATAATATTACGTTCTTAAACATAGACTAAAATACTGCCTACATTAGTTACTATTTGGTAAACTCAACACTAACAAATTAGAATGAGCAAATCATCACTACTAAAGTATGCCACGCTTCGGCGAGGAAACTTGATCAGTGAGTTAGCTCAAAACTTGTCTTTTCGAGTTTATTCATTGCCCTAATGTAGGCTTTTTTTATATAATTAATTTAACAAACAATGGACATTTTAACAATACTAGTTTCAGGAATATTTGGCATTGCAGGTGGTTTTGCTATCGCAAAAATTATCGAAAAAAACAATGTTTCAAATATGGTAAAAAACGCTAAGAAAGATGCAACATTAATTTTGAAAGATGCAAATTTCGAAGCAGAAAACATAAAAAAGGATAAAATTCTTCAAGCCAAAGAAAGATTTATTGAACTAAAAGCTGAGCACGAACAAGTTATTCTCTCACGTGACAAAAAAGTTGCAGAAGTCGAAAAAAGAGTACGTGATAAAGAATCTCAAATTTCTAGCGAATTATCAAAAGCTAAAAAAGTTAATGATGATTTTGAAGCTAAAACTACAGAATATCAATCAAAAATTGAAATTCTAGATAAAAAGCAACAAGAAGTTGAGCGTATGCATAAAAGCCAACTGAACCAATTAGAGGTGATTTCTGGATTGTCTGCCGAAGATGCAAAAGAGCAACTAGTTGAAGGTCTAAAAGCTGAAGCAAAAACTAAAGCAATGGCACATATTCAAGACACAATTGAAGAAGCAAAATTGACTGCGCAACAAGAAGCTAAAAAAATTATCATCAACACCATTCAAAGAGTGGGTACAGAAGAAGCAGTAGAAAATTGCGTTTCTGTTTTTAATATTGAGTCTGATGATGTAAAAGGAAGAATTATTGGTAGAGAAGGTAGAAATATCCGTGCGCTAGAAGCTGCAACTGGTGTAGAAATTATTGTTGACGATACTCCAGAGGCTATAATTTTATCTTGTTTTGACCCTGTTCGTAGAGAAATAGCACGTTTATCATTACATAAATTAGTTACAGATGGTAGAATTCACCCAGCTAGAATTGAAGAAGTTGTAGCTAAAACAGCTAAACAAATTGATGATGAAATTATAGAAGTTGGTAAACGAACAGTTATCGATTTAGGAATTCATGCTTTGCATCCAGAATTGATAAAAGTAGTTGGTAGAATGAAATATCGTTCTTCATACGGACAAAATTTATTGCAACACTCACGAGAAGTTTCAAAACTTTGTGGGATAATGGCAGCAGAATTAGGATTGAATGTGAAACTAGCTAAAAGAGCTGGATTGTTGCACGATATTGGTAAAGTTCCGGATACAGAAAGTGATTTGCCACACGCATTATTGGGAATGCAATGGGCTGAAAAATATGGTGAGAAAGAGGAAGTTTGCAATGCAATTGGTGCTCACCATGATGAGATAGAAATGAAATCTTTGCTTTCTCCGATTGTTCAGGTTTGTGATGCAATTTCAGGTGCAAGACCAGGTGCAAGAAGACAAGTTTTAGATTCTTATATTCAACGATTGAAAGATTTAGAAGAAGTAGCTTTTGGATTTAGTGGCGTTAAAAATGCATATGCAATTCAAGCTGGAAGAGAACTACGTGTTATTGTAGAAAGCGAAAAAGTTTCTGATGATAATGCTGCAACTTTATCTTTTGAGATATCTCAGAAAATTCAAACCGAAATGACTTATCCTGGTCAAGTAAAAGTTACTGTAATTAGAGAAACAAGAGCTGTAAATATTGCTAAATAATTTTTCTTAATCATACACAAAAACCACTCAACCGAGTGGTTTTTTTATTTCTTTAAATATTTAAAAGGTACAAACAACATTCCGAAAGATTCTCCATCTTCTTTTCCTGTGTGTTTATGATGCATTTTATGAGCTCTACGAACAGCTTTTGCATATCTATTGTTTGCATTTCTAAACAATTTAAACCGCTGATGGATAAAGATGTCGTGAACTAAAAAATAAGCCCAGCCATAAACAAATATTCCTAAACCAATTGAAAGACCAATTTTTAGAATATCATATTGCCAAAGTAAGAAAAAACCAATACTTATTACTGCATAAAAAATAAAAAAACTATCGTTTCTTTCAAACCAAGAATCGTGATCTTTCTTGTGATGATCAGCATGTAAACTCCACAAAAAACCGTGCATAATATACTTGTGACTAAACCATGCCATAAATTCCATAAAGAAAAAAGTAAGAAAAAAAACCAATATATATAACCACATAATGAGTAAAATTTTAATATTTAAAAGTAAGAATCTATAGTTTAGTTTACAATAAATTTAACCTATAACTAACATAACATTTAGCAAAAAGCCCATATTTTTGATAATCAGGAACCCTGATTCTAGTGTTTTTTATTTCTGTAGATGGGGTGTTTTTTAGTTTTGTAAGCAACTTTTTATAATAGGAATAAGCAGTATATACACCAAATTTTGCCTCCAAAGGAAGATTTCTAATTCCTAAGTAACCCGCTTTAAAATCAGCTTCAATTTCTTCTATAATTTTTATTTTTGAAACTTCATCTAGGTGTGCTAGATCAGTATTGGGGAAATAGGTTCGATTTAAATCTTCAAAATCAGCTTTTAAATCTCTAAGAAAATTCACTTTTTGAAATGCAGAACCCAATCGCATTGCGGCATCTTTTAGTTCTTCAAATTTATTATTATCACCTTTAACAAATACTTTTAAACACATCAGTCCAACAACATCTGCCGAACCAAAAATATATTCATTATATTCTTGATGGGTTTTATATTCTGTTTTTGTTAAATCGAGTTTCATACTTTTCATAAAAGCATCAATCATTTCAATCGGAATATTATATTTTGAAATTGTATGTTGAAAAGAATTTAAAATTGGATTTAAACTTATTTTATTTTTTATGGCAGCATCTAGGTCTTTTTCAAAAACAGCAAACAATTCTACTTTATTGTAATCGTGAAAAGTATCAACAATCTCATCAGCAAAGCGAACAAAGCCATAAATATTATAAATATCTTGACGAATGCACGGTGATAACATTTTTACCGCAGATGAAAATGAAGTGCTGTAAGATTTTGTTACATTCCTACTACAATCAAAAGAAACTTTATCAAAAATCGATTTCATATAATTTTAAATATTTTTTTCAATTAATTCGGCAACTAATTTTCCTGAAATTAATGCAGGAGGTACACCTGGTCCGGGAACAGTTAGTTGACCTGTAAAATATAAGTTTTGCACTTTTTTACTTTTCAATTTTGGTCTTAAAAATGCGGTTTGTAATAATGTGTTGGCCATTCCGTATGCATTCCCTTTATATGAATTATAGTCTTCTATAAAATCATTTTTACAAAAAGAGTCCTTAAAGATAATATTATTTTTAATGTTTTGTTTTGTTATTTTTTCAAAACGATCAATAATAATATTAAAATACTTTTCTCTAAGTTCTAGCGAATCATTAATATCTGGTGCCAATGGAATGAGGAAAAAACCAGATTCCATACCTTCAGGCGCAGCAGTTTTATCTGTTATTGAAGGAAAATTAGCATAAAACAATGGGGCTTCAGGCCATTTTGGTTCATCATAAATAGCTTCGGCATGTTTATTAAAATCGACATCAAAAAATAAAGAATGATGCGTTATATTTTCAATTTTTTTATTAAAGCCTACATAAAAAAGTAATGATGAAGGTGCGAAAATCCTACTATTCCAGTATTTTTCTGAGTATACACGATTTTCTTTATCTAATAAAGTTTCAGTATGATGATAATCAGCACCACTTAATATGATATCAGCTTCAATTCTTTCTCCGTTGACAATAAGTGCTATAGCTTTTTTATTTTGAACAATAATTTTTTGAACATTACAATTTGTTTCAAATTTCACACCTAATTCTAATGCCAAACTCTCCATAGCTCTAACAACATCATACATTCCTGTTTTTGGATGCCAAGTGCCTAAACCAAAATCAGCATAATTCATAAAACTATAAAAAGAAGGCGTATCTGACGGTTTAGCACCTAAAAATAAAACAGGAAATTCTAATATTTGAATTAATTTTTCATTTTTAAACTTATTCCGAATATCACTACTGATAGTGCTAAAAAACTGATCTAATTGTAATATTGTTTTTTTTGTGATTAATTCTAAAGGAGAAACACCAGGCTTGTATACTAAATCTTTTATAGCGATATCATAATTTTTTTTAGCTTTATTTATGAAAATTTCTAAAATTTTCCCACTTCCTTTTTCTATTTTATCAAAAGTTGATATTATTTCATTCAAATTATCAGAAATGCTTATAAAATCATTTATACCATAATACACTCTGTATGCAGGTGAAAGTTTAATCAGTTCATAATAATCTGAAGGAGTTTTTCCAAAATCATTAAAAAAACGTTCAAAAACATCAGGCATCCAATACCAACTCGGTCCCATATCAAATGTAAATCCATTTTTTTTAAGTTGTCTAGCTCTTCCACCAATTGATGAATTTTTTTCAAAAATAGTCACATCATGTCCGTTTTTTGCCAAATAAGAAGCTGCAGACAAGGCAGAAAATCCCGAACCGATTATTTTTATTTTACTTTTCATATTAATTTGTGGTAAGTTCTATATTTAGACTTACAATTCATTTACCAATTCTAATATTGAACGAAATACTTTTGTTTTAGAATTTAAATTATTAGTATTGATATGTTCAATCATTCGTCCTATTAACCAAATTTCAGTTTCATAATCATCAAGAACTTGATTTTTTAATGTTTTAATATACTCATTAACGACATCTTTTTTTGGTTCTACAGTTAAGTAGGAAACATATGTTACTTTATCAAAATATTTTTTGATGTCATTCAAATTTTCAGAAGGAACACTTTCACCTAAATAAATTGTTTTATACCCATTTAATAAAATTTCATAGTTTAGATACATCAATCCCAATTCATGAATTTCATTTAATGGTAAATAAAGTACAAAAACTCGGTCTGTTTTTACTGGTTCTA